>PKWO01000351.1 GCA_003132085.1 Oxalobacteraceae bacterium
CACGGCCGACAACAACGCCACCTCCACCATTACCGTGACGCTCCAGGATTACGCCGGCAACGGCGTAGCCGGCAAAACGGTAACCCTGACGGCGGGCGGCGGCAGCTCGACCATCACCACCGTCGTCGGCACTACAAATGCCAGCGGCCAGGCGACCTTCACCGTGCAAGACGGCACGCCCGAAGGGCCAATTACATACACCGCCACCGACACCACGGACACCATCACGGTAACGCAGACGGCGCAGGTGACATTTACTGCTGCCACCTGCTACTTCGACGCCCTCTCAGGAACCGGAACGCCGAACAGTTACTGGTCCATCGGCGCAAAAACCGGCGCCTTTACGCCGCAGTTGGTCGCCAACCGCCTGCGCCTCACCGACACCGGCACCACCGAGGCAACCTGGGCCACCCTCAATAAGATTTTTCCCGGGGCGGCTAACAAGATCACGGTCGAATTCAACCACTACGCCTATGGCGGCACCGGCGCCGACGGCATTGCGCTGATTCTTTCGGACGCGTCGATCGCGCCGGCCGCCGGCGCCTTTGGCGGCTCCCTCGGCTACGCGCAAAAGAGCAATCCCGGGTCGGACTGCACGGTGACCGGCGGCTGCGTCGGCTTTGCCGGCGGCTGGATGGGCGTGGCATTCGACGAATTCGGTGGTTTCCAAAGCGCTACCGAAGGCAGGGTCGGCGGCAGCGCCGCACTGGTGCCCGAATCCGTTTCGATACGCGGCTCGGGTTCGGGCATGCTGGGTTATCGCTACATCATCGGAACCTCGACGCTGTCTCCCAAGGTGGATGGCGACGGCAGCGCCAGCCCACCCTACCGCTACCGCGTCACGATTGACCATACCGACGGCGTGCATGCCTGGGCTTCGGTGGAGCGCGACACCACCGGCGGCGGCGCGGCCTACCAGACTATCCTCGGCGCGACGGGTTGCGTGACGACGCCAACCGGCAGTTGCGTCAACATCATCGATCCCGGCTATAGCCAAAACCCGGTGCCGGCCAGTTGGCGGCTTTCATTCACCGCTTCCAACGGCGTCAATACCGATACGCACGAAATCAACTCCGTGCAGGTATGCACCGTGCAGAACATCGTTACGCCGACACTGGATCACATCGAGATCGACCATAACGGACAGGGCTGCACCGGCGCCGGCAGTCCAACGACGGTAACCCTCAAGGCATGCGCCAACGCCGCATGTACCGCGCTCTACCTGAACCCGGTCACGGTCAATCTGACCGCCGTTACCGGCGGCACCTGGACGCCGACCAACCCAGTAACCATTAACGGCGGTTCGGCCACCGTCACCCTCGCCGATACCGGCGCGCGTACGGTAACCCTGGCGGCGACGGCCACCGGTCCGACCGCCGCCAATGCCACGCAATGCTACGCCGGGTCGACCAACACCTGTAGCTTCACGTTCGCAACCTGCTTCTTCGATGTTGTCGAGGTTGGCAAAGCAGCCAAGACTGACATCTACACTAAGCTCGTCAGTACCAACTTCAATCTGGATGTAGTGTCCGTCGCAGGTACTCAGACGGCGACTGCGGTACAAATCGTCGATGCCAATTCGGGGGGGGGCTGCCCTACTTACACGGCGTTGAGCACTTCCTCTACTGCCGTACCGGCAACTTTTAACGGCAGCAGGACCTTTGCCTTCAACTATGGCAATGCGGTGGCAAACGCCAAAATTCGCGTCACCTCGGCGGGCGGCCCCTCCTGTTCCACGGACGCCTTCACGATCCGGCCGACGTCGCTGACGGTAACCACTAATGCCACTAATGCGGCAACTAGCGGTACGCCTAAATTCAAAGCTGGCTCGGACGCCTTTACGATCACCGCCACGGCGGTGGATCCATTAAACGGAAACGTTAAGCTGACGGGCTACAATGTACCCGCTGGATCGAATCCAACGGCAAAATTGGATTTCAACCAGATATTTCCAGGTTCCGGGTTGACGTTGGGTAAGTTCGGTAGCGGCGGCGGTTTCGCCCCGCCTTCCGGCGGCGTCTCGACAGCAACGCTCACCTATTCGGAGGTTGGCAACTTCACGCTCGGAGTGACGGGGACACCGAACGCGGTATATGACGACGGCTTCACCGGAGTCGACTCGACCAATTTCGACTGCGACGCCACGACAAACCCCTATAGCAACACCTTGAATAGCAACGGTATGTATGGCTGCAATTTCGGCAGTGCCAGTCCTCCCGCTCCAATTACCCTCGGACGCTTCACGCCAGACCATTTCACGACCACGACCCAACAGGGCTGCAATACCGATGGCTTCACCTACTCGCGTCAGCCTTTCGCCGTTACCGTTACCGCCATGAATGCCAGTAGCCCCCTCACGGCCACCCTCAACTATTTCGGTTCCTTTGCCAATGGCGTGAATCTGAGCGATAGCAGTGGCGCCGCCGGCGGTTTCGGCTCGACCGGCGTTATATCCGCCCAGTCTTTTTCCGCAGGCGTTGCCAGCGTAACGCCTGCCTTCACCTTCACTAAACCAGCGACGACCAATGCGACAATCAGCGTGCGGGCGACGGATGCCGTCGACACCAATGTCAGTTCGAGCGGTATCGTGGGCACCGCCTTGATATACAGCGGGCGAATACGCTTGTCGAACGCCTACGGATCGGAATTGCTGGCGCTGACGATACCTGCCTTTATCGAATACTATGCGAGTGACACGGCGGGCTGGCAGACAATCAACTCCCCGGACAAAACCTGCACCGGGCTGTCGAATTACAACTTCGCCTTTAGCACCGCAGTCACAGGGAACAACCTTACCCCCTGCAGGACATGGCTAAGCGTAACCCAGTCGCAAGGAACAGTTACCTGGCTGACGCCTACGATCACGCTAGCAAAACCCGGCGCCGGCTTCAATGGCTGGACTGACATCACACTCAATCTTGACGCCACCCCACCGGGAGGCACATGTACCTCAGTGAATGCCGGCACAGGTTTTTCTTCAGCCGCCACCACCGCCCCTTACCCGTGGCTGCAGTTCAACTGGAGGAGTACTAATATCCCGCCCACCGACGATCCGAAGGCCCGAGCGGTTTTTGGCGTGAGGAAGTCCGGTCCCACGATTTTCCAGCGCGAGCTTTACTGAGATGATCACGCGTTGGCCGCCGGATCGGGGATTCACGCTGATCGAACTCGTTTCGATCATGGTCGTGATCGGGGTTCTTGCCGTCGTCGCGATACCCAAGTTGAACAGTTCCGCATTTCAGGAGCGCGGCTTTCGCGACGGCGTCTTCACCACCCTCACCCATGCGCGCCGCGTGGCGATGGCAAGCCGCCGCTTCGTCTGCGTGTCCATCGTCAGCGGTACCGGCAGCGGCGCTACCGCGTCAATGACGCGCGACAACGGCGACACCACGCCGGAAACGGCGACCGCCGCCACTGCCATCAACTGCACGCAGAATGTTGCGCTGCCCTCGCCGATGTCCAGATGTGCGAGCACAAACCAGGTTTGCGCGCCGAGCGGCGTCAGCCTGGGGTGCGGCACATGCGTGACGATTGCGCCAGGAATTTTCGGCGTCATCTTCGACCCGCAAGGGCGGTCGATCAGCACGCCCACCGTCACCGCCTCGGCCCAGGCCAGCATCACGATTTCAAATCAGCCGCCGGTCACCGTTGCGACAGAAACCGGGTACGTGCAGTGATGGCGGCGCGCGCACAGGCCGGCTTCACGCTGATTGAACTGATCATGTTCATCGTGATCGTATCGGTCGGGCTTGCCGGCGTGCTGATCGCGTTCAACGTCACGACCGCAAAGAGCGCAGACCCTTTAATCACCAAGCAACTGTTGCGCGTGGCGGAAGGGATGATGCAGGAGGTTCTGGAAAAGAGCTACCAAAACGTCCTTGCCACCGCTACCGCCCCTGGCGACCCGAACAATTCGGGTCCGGATGGCTGCACGCCAGCCACGACTCCAAGCTGCAACCTGAATAATGCATTGGATCGGGCCAACTATAACGATGTGGATGACTACATCGGCTTCGGCTTGCATCGAATCGGCATTACGCGGCTTGATGGCGGGATAGTCTACGGGCTCGAAAATTATAGCGTTGATATCGAAGTGGATAAGACGGTGACCGCGACACTGGGCGGCCTGAGCGCCGCCTCGAACCAGGTTAAAATAATCACAGTCACTGTTTCCGCAGGAAATCAGTCGATCACGCTGGTCGGATACCGGACGAACTATGGCTACTAGCCGCGCTCCCGCGAACCACAACGGGTTCACGCTGATTGAGGCCGTCGTGGCGATCACCATTCTTGGCGTCCTGAGCGCGGTGGTTGCGGTGTTTGTGAACGCCCCGCTGCAAGGCTATTTCGCCACCGCCAATCGCGCGTTGCTGACCGATGCGGCCGATGGCGCGCTGCGAAGAATCAGCCGCGAAGTAGGCTCAGCCCTCCCCAACAGCATACGCCTCACCAGCGCGGAAGACCCCGGCTGCTTTGAGTTTCTTCCTGTCGTGGCGGGCGGGCGCTATCGCTATCAAACAGGCGCAACCGGGAACGGAGACATTCTTGACTTTACCTCGTCGACAGAAACCTCGTTCGATGTACTGGGCCAAATCAATCTCGCCAATCTGCCAGCCGGCGCTGCCTACAATGTGGCGATCTACAACCTAGGCATTGCCGGCGCCGACGCCTATGCGAGCGAAACCACCGCCGCGATATCCAATGCGCCGACCATGGCGTCAACTTCAAACATTGCTTTGGGTGCGGGCAAGCATTTTCCATTTGCGTCGCCTAACAACGCGTTTAGCGTCATTCAAAACTATTCAGTGGTCTATAGCTGTTCGGGAACCACACTCTATCGCGCCACGCAAGCCATCTCGTCGACCAAGATGGCCTCTTGCCCAACGACCGGAGTACCGGTGGTGTCACACGTCTCCAGTTGCAATTTTTATTATTTGCCGACGGTGAATGAACGCAACGGCATTCTTGCGATGACGCTGGGGCTGACGCTAAACAATGAAACGATTACCTTGTACGATCAAGTGATGATCAATAATGTGCCCTGAGACAATGCACAAGCAGCGCGGATTCGGCATGATCGCGGCGATCGTGATTCTGGTGATATTTGCCGCCTTGAGCGGATACATTGTGACCTTGTCGTCCAGCCAGAATCTGGGGTCGGCCTTGGATTTGCAGGGAACCCAGGCATATTTCGCTGCGGAGGCAGGACTCGAATGGGCGAAATGTCAAACCCAGCAGACCTGCAACCCTACGCCTCCTACGCCATGCGCGCCGGCCACCAACCTGACGATTAACGGCTATACGGTGGCGGTGGCCTGCACCGTGACCAGTGCCGGTACGGCGACCGAAGCCGGCCTCGGCAGCATCTATTTGCTGACGGCGGTTGCCTGCAATAGCCCGAGCTGCCCCAACGCCAGCCCCGGCCCCTTGTATGTTGAACGCAAGCTCAGCGGACTTATCGAAAACAGCCCTTAGAGGTGATTTTCCGGCAAGTCTTTAACCGCAAGTCTTTAGCCTCTATCCGGCGCTTTGCCTCAAAGATTTGGGAAAACATAATCCCTTGTCGGCGGCAATGCGTTCAGGTGCAACCTCTTCGCGATAGGCCAGCGCCCACAGATCGAAGTTCTGCCCGCGTTCCACCACCGATGCCCGAAAGCCGCTGTCGCCGATCGCCCGCTTCAGGCTTTTTGCGGTAAACCCGGTCTTGTGCGCCATGAACAAATTGCCGTTTGCCATGGCGGTGCGCAGGCCATACAACATGTCGAGCGGCGCAATCGGGCCGGCCGGCGAGATGTATGCGGCCTCCTCCAGCTTGTCGTCGGCGACCAGCGCGCAGACCGACTGCAAATCCGGGCAAGTCAGCACCAGTATGCCGTCTGGCTTCAGCACGCGTTGGAACTCCCGCAGCGCCACCTCGACTTCATGCGGGTGCAGGTGCTCGATGTTATGGGACGAGTAGACCGCGTCAACGCTGGCGCCGGCAACCGGCGACATGTCAAGCATGCTCGCCACCACGTCCGGCATCGCGTTCGGATCCAGGTCTAGCCGGATCTCTTGCCACAGACGCTGGAACAGCGGCGGCAGCGAGCGCTTGTCCGCGCCGCCGCAACCGACATGCAGCACGGTCTTTTTCGTCACCGGCGCGGCGGCGGCAATGTCGGCGCCGAGCTTCTCGCCGCGACACCATGCCTGCCACATGCGCCGATACAGCAACTCCAGGTCTTGCGCGAATTGTTCCGGCTGGCACACAGGGCTGGCCGACATGCGGCCGCGCATTGCGCGCCGCAAGCCCTGCAAGCGTTGCGGATCGCCGGCCAGCGCTACCGCGCCATCGATATACGCATCCAGATCGGCGAAAATCAGTTCGGGCAGTCCAAGATTGGTCAGCGCCGAAGTCGATTGGCGGGATACCACGCCTTGCCCTTCCAGCGCCACGACGGGCACCCCCATCCACAACGCTTCCAGCGTGGTCATGCCGCCGTTAAACGGAAATGGGTCGAGGGCGATGTCGATTTCGCCGTACTGTTCCAGCATTTCATGATGCGGAGAAGCGCCGCGCAGTTCCAGCCGGTCGCCATCCAGCCCGCACGCGGCAAAGCGGCGGAGAAAAGCGTCGCACACGCTGTCGTTGGCGAACACCGCGGCCTTCAGCAACAGCCGGCTGCCGGAGACAGCATTGACAATTTTCGCCCAGGCATCAATGACCGGATCGACCAGCTTTTCGACCCGATTGAATGAGCCGAACGTCACGCGGCCGGCGGCCATCATCGGCGGCGGAACGACGGCCGGCGCGTAGTGCGGCGGCGCGTAGCAAAATCTGGAATGCGGCAACCACACCGGGCTCTCGGAAAATAATTGGCCGCAGCCCGGCGGCGTGGTGAAGGGGTCGGTGATGAAATAGTCGATACTGTCCAGGCCGGTCGAATGAAAATAACCAATCCAGGTGGCTTGCAACGGCGCCGGCTTGCGGACAAATGCCGGCAAGCGATTGTAGGCGGTGTGGCCGGACAGATCGACCAAGATGTCGATCCGGTCGTCATGGATTTGTTGCGCCAACTCATCGTCGCTCATGAACAACGCATCAACCCAGGCGTCGGCATGTTCGCGAATCGCGATGGTGATCGGGTCGTCGTTGTTGCGCATCATCGAATAGCAATGGATGGCAAACTGCTGCCGGTCATGATTGCGGATCACGTCGCGCAGCAGGAACCCGACCGGATGCGTGCCGAAATCCCCTGACACATAGCCGATCCGCAATGGCCGATCGGGCTGGCTGGACCGATCATGCGCAAACACATGAAGCCCATCGACCTTCTCGAATCGCGCGGCCCAGCCACGGTGATAGTCGAACACGGCGGCGGCCGAAAGGTCCGGCAGATAGGTGGCGTCAAAAGCGATATTCGAATCGATGCCCGGCATGTGCGGGTTTTGCGCCAAGGCTCTCTCTTGCAGGCGAATCGCGGCATGGTGATCCGCCCGGGTGCTGAAGCAGCCGGCCAGCGTGATCAACGCCGAGATGTTGTTCGGCTGCATGGCCAGCACCTTGTTGCAGGTCGCCTCCGCCGCGCCCCATTCCCCTTTGGCCTGTTGCGCGGCAGCGAGGGAAACCAGGCGCTGCGCGCTCTCGCCCTTGATGGCAATGTCATGTTCCATATGCGCCAGCGTCTCGGCCAAACGCTGGGACTCGCCGAGCATGGTCGCCAAACCCAAGTGCGCTTCCGGGCTCGCCGGATCGCACTCAAGCGCCTTGCGAAAGGCGTCGACCGCAAGACGCGACTTCCCGGTATGCAACAGCACATTGGCGAGATTGGCGTGCAATGCCGCCTCGTGCGGATGGAGGTCGATGGCCTTGCGCGCGGTAGCCTCCGCATCGTCAAACCGCCCTAACTCATACAGCGCGGCGACGCGATTGTTCAACGCCTGCAGCAAGCGCGGCTCCGCCGTCAGCGCTTGCTCGCAAGCGGCCAATGCCTCCGCCATGTCGCCCTTGACCAGATGCCATTCGCCCAGATTGCTCCAGGCCTGCGCATAGGCCGGGTCGAGCGCGACCGCTTTCCGATACGCATCGCCGGCGGCATCCATCTGCGCCAGACGGCGCTTTGCCGCTCCCAGCGCACACCAGAGCTGCGCATGTTTTGGATAGGCACGAAGCGCCTGCTCGCAGGCGGCCGCGGCTTCGCGATTGCGGTCGCCGGCGAGCAATAGCTGGCTCAGCCGGAACGCGGCGTCGGCAGCTTGCCGTCCGCCGTCGACCGCCACATTGCGATAACAGGACTCCGCCATCGCGCCCATTCCCTTGTGCTCAAACCAACGCCCGAGGCCGAGCCAAAACAAGCCGCCGATGCGGGCGGAAATGGATGCAATGGATGCTTTAGCGGTCATTGCGTTGCACCTGAAAACGGCGATTGGGGTGGTTGGACTTGCCCGAGCGAGCGACGATGCGGACTGGCGAGTGGAGAGTGTGGAACGTAGTTTGATCGGATCGCGGTAGTGTAGTGCACGCGCTAGGCTAGGGTCGATTGCCGACGAACACCGAGGCCAGCATGGCCAACAGAACCTGCTTGACCAGCGGCGCCGCATAACCGGCTTCGAGCAAGCGTTGCTGAAGCCCGAAAGCCACGCGCGCGCGACCGATCAGGCCGAGACGGTGACGCAATCTTTCTTCATGCGCGCTCTGGTAAAATTTTGTTAGCGCCGCTTCCGAACTCGTCTTGACGTCTTGCTCGGAAAGTTTCTTCCCGCGTTTGAGCGTAGGAGGCTGGAGCGGGACCGCAAGCTGGAATTCGTTGCACAGCTTCATGCTGATTTCGTCGACCAACCCTGGCTTTTTTTTCATCGCTTTTCCAACGCACGAGAATGGCTGATGCCTTCCCTCATTAATAATGGGCAAGCATCGGAACAACCGAAGGCTAAATCAGGCGGTGCAAATGAGCGTGGCGGCAGCCGTACTCGTATTGCCGGTCACCGTACTTGAGATCGTGAGTGCTACCGGTGCCCCGGCGGACGCGCCAGTCGAGCAGGCTGCAGCGGGAGGCGACACCGTGTACCCGGGTGGCAAGCTCCCTCCTACCATAATCGAGCCGACGATCACCGATACGGCTGCCGCCCCGGAAACTGGCACGCCTTTCGTGGAATTCGATGCCAAATACACGCTATAGTTGATTGCAAAAGCTGAGCTAACGGCACCGGCAACTCCCTGCATGGCCGCCGCTTGGGCGTCTGACTGGATATTGATAAACCTCGGCAATGCCGTCGCCGCCAGAATACCCAAAATCACGATAACCACGACCAACTCGATCAATGTGAAACCCTTTTGTTCATTTCTTGCCGGTAATCTACGCATGTAATGCTCCATATATAAGAAACGACCGCTCCTCGATTAGACCTGATAGGTCGTTCAATAAGCGTGGGGCGGCAACAAAAATTGTTTCGCTACCGCAAAAACCTAGATGCTCTTTCTGATTGCCGCAGTATATCGTTTCTACACGGCAATCCAAAGCACAATCTTTTTATTACTGAAAAGCAATAAAAATGGACGCTGGCACACACTCGCCCGATAGCCTGACGGCCAACCGGAAATTGAAACTGGATATCGAGCCGCTGGAGTTGCGTCTTTAGGCTATGAAAAAGCCCGGCAAAAACATCTGCCGGGCCTTTCCTGCCAAGTTCAATCAACAATCAGCAAGCGGCGTCAGCTATAACTACGGTGGCTGTTGCACCGGCGGCAGCGGCAGGGGTGTACGTTACGCTGCAAGCTGTTGCGGTGGTGGGCGCATTCGTGACCGTGAAAACGGCTGAGGGTGCTGCCGTTGTCGTATCAGCAGCAAATCCAGTCACGGGCAACGCTGAGCTGATTCCAGTGGCGGTCGGGTAACCATTAGCCATACCAACACTCGCACCGTCCAAACTAACTGACGTCGCCGCAGCCACCGACGTCGCCACGTTGTTGCTATCAATCAAATATTGGGCGTGGGCATTTGTCATTGCTGATGTCATCGACCCTGCCAAGCCGTGGATTGCGGAAATACGCGCATTTTTCGCTTGATCGATAAAGCGCGGTATGGCGACTGCGGCCAAAATGCCTAGAATCACAATGACCACGACCATCTCGATCAACGTGAAACCCGTTTGCACTTTTTTAGAAACTGATTTACGCACTTAATACTCCCTATATATATAAAAAAAAAGCCCGCTCCTCAATTGGAACCAGGCACTCCTATCCTACAACTCCAATTACGATAAAAAATTCCGCAATCAAGACTTGCCAACGCGTCGTCTCTTAATAAAGTACACAACAACAGCCGGAACCGGCAGTAACACTTGTTCAGCTATCCGGGAAAACACGGAGTTGCTTTTTTTCATTGTTGCAATATATTACTTTTTTGTGATAGGAGCAACACAATTTTTCTCTCACAACTTTTCTCTTGCTGCAAGACAACAATGCACGCTATCCGCCGGCGTGGAAATAAAATAGATACACGCATTATTAATTTCTATGAAGAAATATATTTATTTACATTTAATTCCAGCGATAGGAAACCACCGGAGCCAAAATCACTCCGCCAACCGAATTCCCTTTAGCGTTGGCGGCGCTTCCTGCGGGTCCGGGGTTGCCGGATAGGTTCGTCACTCGTTTAACTTGAAAGCGTATCTTGTTCGATTCGCCGGGCGCGACATGCAAGTGTTCCCGATTATCGACGAGGTAAACCAGGTTCTTATTTTGTAGATCGAAATACCAATTTCCTGCCGCCACCACACCCGTTTGCGGAGCGTAATACTCACCGGCGTAATTTTTCGGCTTTTCAGCCAGCCATTCCATGGGATTCCGGCCGACCAAACGATCGGCCGCGCCCATGTTGCCTGCCATCAGCAAATCGGCGATTTGGTAATGCAGCGCATTGTCCAAGGTACCGAGCAATTGCTCCATCGCCGCCTTTTCGGCTTGCTCTTGGTAGCCAGTCGCCCGAGTCAACAATACCGCCATCAGAATGCCGATGATGGCGACCACCACAGCGAACTCGAACAGGGTAAAGCCTCGGCATTCCCGCTTGCCGCTTTGGTCGGGCCTCACGTGCCTCTCTTCATGGCCACCTGCCCCAAATCCCAGATCGGCAAAAATACACCAAGCGCCAGAATCAAGACCATCGTCCCCAAAAAGACGATCAAGACAGGTTCGATCTGAGCCGAAAGCGTCTTCAACTCATAGTCGACTTCGCGCTCGTACATCTCGGCGATCTCATCCATCAAGTCGTCCAACTCCCCGGTTTCCTCGCCGACCGCGACCATTTGCAAGGCCACCGGCGTGAACACGCCGGTGGCGACAGCAGTCCGCAATATGCTTTCGCCGCGCTCGACGCCATCCCGCATTTGCTCGACGCGGCTGGCCACATAGGCATTATTGACCGTTTGCGCGATCACGTTCAGCGCTTGAACAATCGGCACGCCGCTCTTGCTTGACAGCGCAAAACTGCGGGCGAAACGCGCCAGGGTTCCCTTCAGGATGATTTTTCCGGCAATCGGTATGTTCAGCTTGCTCTTGTCCCAGTTGTAACGGCCGGCATCGGTGCCGATGTACATTTTAAAAGCCGCCACAGCGCCGGCCAGCAATGCCAGCATCAGCGGCCAATAGTGGAGCGTGAAATTGGAGGTGCCGATCAAGACCCGGGTCATCACCGGCAATTCGGTATTGAACCCGGCATACACCTTGGCGAACGCCGGAATCACAAACACGTTGATGACGCCCATCGCCAGTATCATCGCCACCACCACAAAAATTGGATAGCGCAACGCGGAGCTGATGCGGGCGCGCATTTCGCGGTCGAATTCGAGATAATCGAACATCCGCAGGAAGATATCTTCCAGGCGACCGGTCAATTCCCCGACCCGCACCATGCTGATGTAAAACGTCGAAAATACGGCCGGGTGGCGGCGCATTGCAGCCGACAGTTCGCGACCGGCGTCCAGCGATTCGCGCAAATCCTGCACGACCCGCGCAAACGCCTTATTGACCGCCGACTCCTGCAAGCCGGCCAGACCGCGCATGATCGGCACGCCCGCTTTCAACAACGTGTACAGTTGCCGGCTGAATAACTGCACGTCCATCGGCTGCACTTTTTTTTCGCTGAATTTGGCCCACCAGCCATCGCCGTTGTCGCCGGCGGGTTTGCTGGTCTGAACGATTTCAACCGGCGTCACACCGGTTTTGAATAGTTGATCGGCGACACCGCCGCTGTCGGCGCTTTCCAGCACGCCTTGCATCAGTTCGCCGCGGGCATTGCGGGCTTTGTAGGCAAAGAAGGGCATGTCAGCGGCTAGTCATCAAGTTGATTGGTAATGCGCATCGCCTCGGACAAGGTCGTCCTGCCGGCCCGCACCAAGGCTACCGCATGCGCGCGCAGCGTATGCCCTGCCATTTGCCGTTTTGCGGCAGCCATGAACTCGGCCGGCTCCCCGTGGTTCGCGGCATTGACCACTTCCTCGGTCATTTCAAGCATTTCATACACGCCGGTCCGTCCGCGGTAGCCGGTGCCGTTGCAATGGGTGCACCCCCGGCCGCGCAGGTAGGTGGGCGATCTGCCGCTGTGGTCCGGCTCCGCCTTCAGCCATTCACGCTCGGTGGGCTTCAATTCATGCGGTTGGGCGCAACTTTCGCAGACCACGCGCACCAGCCGCTGCGCCAGCACGACTTGCAGCGCGGAACCCACCATGTAGCGCGGCACGCCCATGTCCAGCAAACGAATCGGCGTGCTTAACGCGTCATTGGTGTGCAGCGTGGATAAAACCAAATGACCGGTCAGCGCAGCGCGCAACCCGATTTGCGCGGTTTCCTGGTCGCGCATCTCGCCGACCAGCACGATATCGGGGTCTTGCCGCAGCGCGGAACGCAACACTCTTGCAAAGCTCAGTTCGATTTTTTCGTTGACTTGCACTTGGTTGACGCCCGGCAAACGGTATTCCACCGGATCTTCGACGGTAATCAGTTTTCTTTCCAAGGTATTCAATTCGGCGAGCGCGCCGTACAAGGTCGTGGATTTTCCGCTGCCGGTCGGCCCGGTCA
>PKWO01000339.1 GCA_003132085.1 Oxalobacteraceae bacterium
TGTGCGAATCGCTGTAAAAGTGACTCCGTTCAAAACTGTCCAGAGACTTTCCCATGTTCGCCAGCCAGTGCCGGGTATGCGAGACTTTGCCCTCTCCGGAGGTCGGAATGCCGTTCAGTTTGCCGGTGACTTCGCCGTTTGCGGTGAATTCAGGTTCGGCCGCAATCAAATGCTCGATGCCCAAGGCTTTTGCTATCGGGCCTGTGACAAAGCGGTTGGTTGCGGTGACGATGCCGATCAGATCGCCTGCATCCCGGTGCCGTTGTATCAGATCGCGCGCGCCGGGCAGGATCGCCGGGTGTATCACTTCCGCCATGAACTGCCGATGCCATTCGTCCAATTGCTTGCGCTTGAATTGTGCCAGGGTGCCGAGGGCAAACTCCAGGTACTCCACCGGATCGAGCGTGCCGGCTTGATATTGCGCAAAAAATGCGCCGTTACGCTGCGCAAACTCAGACGGATCCACCGCACCGATCCTGGACAGGAACTGCCCCCACTCATAATCTGAGTCCAGCGGTATCAAGGTATGGTCGAGGTCGAATAATGCGAGGTTCATTGTGCTTTGAACTTTTTTTCCAGTTGCAGGAGATCGCGCAAAAGCGGTAACGTGATCGGTCGCTTGGTTTCCAACGAATAGTGATCCAATGCATCCAGCATTGCCGAAAGTGAACGCATATCGCGCTTAAAGTGCGTAATGAGATAGGGTAACACGCCGGACGACAGCGTCAAGCCACGCGCAACGGCAGCATGGCTTAAGGCGGCAATCTTTTGTTCGTCGGTCAACTCGTGAATCTGGTAAATCAAGCCCCATCCCAGTCTGGTGCGTAAATCTTCGCGCACCGCCAGTATGGCCGGCGCCACCGCCCCGGCCGCGATCATCATGCCGTTATTTTCCCGGACTTGATTAAATAACGCGAATGCTGCAATCTGCGCCTCTTCTGACAATTTGTCACAATCATCCAGCAGATACAAATTGACGCCGGGGTTGAACAGAAACGCCTCTTCGTCGGCATCTGCCGCCATATAACGCGTCGCAGGAACCGTCGACAGCGCGTGCAGCAAATGGGATTTTCCGGCCCCCGGCTTGCCCCATACGTAAATGAAGTTCTCGTTCAGGACAGTGCTGGCGCCGGTTGCCAGCATGCGTAGACGTTGCATCAGCTCGATATTGGTTCCGACTACAAAGGATTCCAGAGTCTGCGGTTTATCGGTTCCCAGGTCCAGCAGCAGTTGCCTCATTTTGCGGCCTCCACCAATTCGCCGCGCGGCCCAGCCTCGGCGCCCCGATGCTTAGCGCGCACTGCTGCGATCGCGTCTGTCGCCTCGGCATTGGACTTTCGGCAGTGTCTTTTTTGGGCCGGCCATCCCTGCTTCTTCATCATCGAGTGTAGAAACTGCTGTTCAAGTAATGCATGCGCACATGTTTAATGGCAACCATGACAATTGCCGAGGCGGGTAGCGCCAATAATACGCCGATAAAACCGAATACCTGGCCGAACGCCAGCAACGCAAAAATCACCGCCAGCGGATGCAAACCGATACGCTCGCCTACCAGCCGCGGCGTCAGGAAAAATCCTTCCATGATTTGCCCGAAGCCATATACGACGGCGATAGAGATCAATCCATGCAAGCCGTCGAATTGCAGGATGGCGCCGATCAAGGCCAATATCAATCCCAAGCCAAAGCCGAGATAGGGGATAAACACCAATAAGCCGGTGATCAGACCGACCGGCAGAGCGACGTCGAAGCCGCATAGCGTCAATGAGATCGAGTAATACGCGGCCAGCACCAGCATGACGGTCAATTGGCCGCGCAGGTATTGGGCTAGCAAGCCATCTACCTCAACGGCCAAGCCGGTTACTTTGCCGACCCAGCGCCGGGGCACGCCGTTTTTCAGGCGGTCCAGTAAGGAGTGCCAATCGAGCAACAAATAAAATAAGACCACCGGGATCAGCACAAAGGTTGCAATCCAACCCAGTACTGCGATACCGCCGACCTTGGCGGAGGATAACACCGCGCGCCAAATTTCATCGCCGCTGGTGCTCAGGTATCGCGAAGCGATGTTCTCGATGCCGGCGCTGTCCAGTTGGACGCTGATGCCAAATTCCTGCAGTTTCGGGCCAAGCAGCGCATTGAGCTTGACCAGGAACTTCGGAATCTGCTCTTGCAGCAACAAGTTTTCCTTTTGCAATACTGGGGCCACCACCAGCACCAGCGCCAAGGCAGCCGCAAACAGCAACAACACCATGATTGTTACTGCCAGCGAGCGCGGAAAACCAAATTTTCCGATCCGCAACGAGGCCAGCCAATCTACACCGGGATTTAATGCATAGGCCAGGATCGACGCGGCGATAAAAGGCGTCAGCACCGGCCCTAGCGACAGTAACAACAATACCAATCCAACGGCAATAGCCAGCCACAGGGCGGTTTGTTTTTGCTCCGATGTAAAAGAAAATGGCATGGAAATAGGGGGGTAGGAGAACGATTTGATAAAATGCGTCTTTAGCCGAGCGTAATTTCCCGGCATTAACCGTCTATTTTACCGCCTCTGCCGCCAATAACATCATGACACCCACTTCTAACGTTTCTCTTTCTTATCGCGACGCCGGCGTCGATATCGACGCCGG
>PKWO01000517.1 GCA_003132085.1 Oxalobacteraceae bacterium
TTTCCCCAAAACGCACTCCCCACTCGGGCCAGCGGCTGAACAGTCACATTTTTTCAAAAATTTTTCAATTTATCCCTAAAGTTTTTGGCGCGCCATCCGTTACAAGGATGGGCGCGGCGGTGTTGCAAAATATTTTTAATAATATTTAAAAATATTTCGCGAAACCCCTAAAGTTTTCCTAAAGCGTGCCGTAGACAGGGTAGATGCGAGATTTGGAAGTCTTTTGTTGTTTGTGTGAAACAATTTTTCGGGAAAATTAGAAAATAATTAGAAATAAATCCTTCTCTTCAATATTCCTGCTTGGATAGTTTTCGGCTGCAGTCGATTTGTTCGATTGCCTTGAAAGCTAAGCTGCAAGCCATTCTTGAGTCATGTTCGTGACTCAAGAATAATCCTGTTCGACGTTTGTAAGACAAACGCCTACAGGGTGTGCGTCCCTGTCTCTGACGCAAAATACCGAGTCCTGCCTATTCCCACCCTTTGAAGCACCCCCCAGAATGCAATCACTGGCTAAGCAATTTGCCTCCAGCATTCACCGGATGGGAGTTTCACCATGAATACGAACGATATGATTGCCGAGATCCGTGACGCCAACCTGGGTTACTTGATGCTTGCTCAACAGATGATTCGTGCCGACAAGGCTACCGCGATTTTCCGTCTTGGCATCAGCAGCGATATTGCTGATCTGATCGAAGGCATGAATAACGCACAAATTCTGAAGCTCGCCGGAACCAATATGATGTTGGCCAGATTTCGCTTTGAGGACGGCACTATTCTTGGCATGTTGACAAATTATAACAAGGATCGCAGCTTGGCCCATTCCCATGCAGCCATTCTGATGGCCGGCCAAGCGGTTGAAGAAATCGCTTAAGTCCGTCAACGTTCGCCCAGCCAAGAGGCAAGAAAATGAAAAAGAAGAGCGTAGTGACAGAGGCGCAGGAAATACAACTGGCCATTAAGTTGATCAATCTCGGTGCGCGCCTCCAGTTGCTCGAATCGGAAACTTCGTTGTCGCGCGAACGGCTGTTAAAGCTCTATAAGGAACTCAAGGGCGTGTCGCCTCCCAAGGGTATGTTGCCATTTTCGACCGACTGGTTTATTACATGGCAGCCGAATATCCACTCTTCGTTGTTCATCAGCATTCATCGATACCTGCGGGATCATGCCCACATATCGGGCATCGAGGCAATCATGAAGGCATATCAGCTCTATCTGGAGCAGGCTGAACCGGATGCGAATGGCGAGCCGGTATTGTCGCTGACGCGGGCCTGGACGCTAGCGCGGTTTTTCGAGGGTAAGATGCTGGCGACGACTGGGTGCAGCAAGTGCGGCGGACAGTTTGTTGTGCATCGGCTAGATCTGCATGACAACTACACTTGCGGTCTATGCCATATGCCGTCACGCGCCGGGAAGACCAAAAAAGCCAAGAGCGACGCGATGGCGTTGTCCATGGCCATCGCCTGATAGGCGGTCCGGGAGGCCAGCGAACGCCTTGGCTGACCAGGAAAACTGATCTCTCGCATCGTTCTACAACAGCGCTATGGCTTGCCGCATCCGCGCTGATTCTGAATCAAAATTTCCCTGATAATCCACTTTTGCGCGATCATCTGTAAGCACGGAGTTTGCGCGTATACCGTATATGCATGGAGGGTTTGCCGGTGGACAGGAGTGTTTCGGAAGATAACGCAGAATTGAGCGGCCGCAAGCCCTGGTTTCGCTTGCCGGCGGTGCAGGCGTTGCTGATGCAATGCGTGGCTCTTCTCATTGTGCTGTTGATCATCGTCGCCGTTTTCTTTGTCACTGGTTTCAAGTTGTCATTCATTGACGCAGTCTTGATTCAGGGCGCATGTGCGGCCGCCCTTTCCCGCTGGCGCCAGCTTGCTTCATGGTGGCTGCCGATGCAATTCATTTTCCCGCCGGCGCTGTTGGCGGCGTGGATGCTGCACCTGCCGTCAGGAATTTACTTGTTTGCGTTTCTGATTTTCCTTGCAGTTTATTGGACTACATTTCGTACGCAGGTGCCGTTTTACCCGTCCAACCCAGTCGTTTGGACCGCAGTGGCAGGACTATTGCCACAGTCGCGCACGATCCGATTTATTGATATCGGCAGCGGATTTGGTGGTTTAGTGCTGCATCTAGCGCGGCTGCGAGGGGAGAGCAAAGTCATCGGCATTGAACTGGCGCCGCTGCCGTGGGCCGCGAGTCGTGTGCGGGCGGCGTTCCGGCGCAGTGCGGGGACGTTTATACGTGGCGATTACGATCATCTGGATCTGGGTGATTTCGATGTCGTATTCGGCTATTTGTCACCCGCTGCGATGCCCGCATTGTGGAACAAAGCGTGCGCGGAAATGCGGCCCGGCACTTTACTGCTGAGTTATGAATTTGCTATCCCCGGAGTGCAGTCGCAAATCACCAACATATTGACCCCTAACGGCGCGATTCTCTACGGGTGGAATATGTAATACACGGTCGACGTGTGTTACATTTCCGTACCTGTTATCTCAAGTTTTTTCGGCCCGTGTCGTTAGTTATGATGAGGCCCTCGGTCAGAGGTGTTCTTTAATCGTTTGCACAAGTGAGCTGATTTTGGCTTGTTAATCATTGCTTTTGGGGTCGCATCCGAGGGCAATTGTTGACTGCCCGAATCCTGATGCTGAAATTACACACGAAGAGTCGTAGGCGGTGACTCGTCCCTAACTCAGGAGTTTGCACACTTGTTAGTCATAATTGGATATCTCGCTGTTTTGCTGTCCGTCTTCGGCGGATTTGCGATGGCTGGCGGGCATCTTGCCGCGCTGTTGCAACCTATCGAGTTGCTGATGATCGGTGGTGCCGCCACCGGTTCTTTCTTTGTCGGGAACAATGGCAAGGCGATTAAAGCCACGCTAAAAGCGTTGCCGACTCTCCTAAAAGGTTCCAAATATACAAAAGCCTTGTATATGGAGTTGATGACTTTGCAGTTCGAAATACTAAGCAAGGTACGCAAAGAGGGGTTGATGTCCATCGAAGGCGACATTGAAAGGCCGGACGAAAGTCCGATCTTCGGTAAATACCCCAGCATTCTGTCGGATCACCACATCATCGAATTCATGACCGACTATTTGCGGCTCATGGTGTCGGGAAACATGGACGCATTTCAGATCGAGAATCTGATGGATAACGAGATCGAAACGCACCATGCCGAAGGCGAGGTTCCGGTGCATTGCATTGCCAAGCTGGGCGACGCGATGCCGGCATTCGGCATCGTGGCGGCGGTGATGGGCGTAGTACATACGATGGCGTCGGTCGGCTTGCCGCCTGCCGAGCTTGGGCTGCTTATCGCTGACGCATTGGTCGGCACTTTTTTGGGTATTCTGCTCGCCTACGGCTTCGTCGGCCCGCTCTCGACGCTGCTGGAGCAGAAACTTCACGAGTCATCAAAGGTATTTCAATGTGTCAAGGTGACCTTGCTGGCCAGCCTGAATGGCTACGCGCCGGCACTTGCGGTGGAGTTCGGTCGCAAGGTGTTGTTTTCGACTGAGCGGCCATCTTTTCTCGAACTTGAAGAGCATATTAAGCAATCCAAATCCAAATAAACGAGCATACTAACAGCAAACATCTGCGGGGAAATACATGGCTGACGACGGACTCCGCCCCATTATTGTCAAACGAATAAAAAAATCAGGCGGTGCTGCTCACGGTGGTGCATGGAAGATTGCGTATGCCGATTTTGTGACCGCAATGATGGCCTTTTTCTTGCTGATGTGGTTGCTCGGTTCGACCACAAAAGCTGATCTTCAGGGAATCTCTGAATATTTTCAGACCCCTCTCAAGGTGGCAATGGCCGGCGGCTCCGGTAGCGGCGACAGTTCCAGCGTAATCAAAGGCGGCGGCCGGGACCTCACTCGAGCCACCGGCCAGATTAAATACGCCAACGACGCGTCTAAGAGCCGCAAAACGTTCAATCTCAAAGCGACTCAAGCGGAATTGGCAAAAGCGGAGGCGGCGCAACTTCAAGGTTTGAAACAGCGTATCGAAGCCGCGATTGAAACCGATCCGACGCTGAAACAGTACAAGAAGCAGCTATTGCTCGACATTACTACCGAAGGATTGCGGATCCAGATCGTCGATGAGAAAAATAGACCGATGTTTGCCTTGGCTAAAGCGGACTTACAGCCGTACACTAAGGAAATATTGTTTGAAATTGGACAGTTGTTAAATGGAATACCGAACAAGGTGAGTCTTTCCGGGCACACCGATGCGACCGCTTATTCCAGTGGTGAAAAAGGTTATAGCAATTGGGAGCTTTCGTCCGATCGCGCGAACGCGTCGCGGCGCGCGCTGGTCGCGGGAGGAATGGACGAGTCAAAAGTGTTGCGCGTGGTTGGGCTTTCCTCGGCGGTGCCGTTTAACAAGGATGATCTATTGGATCCCGTCAATCGACGTATCAGTATCATCGTGATGAACAAGAATGCGGAAGAGGCGATTACCAAGGAAGGTGTGTCAGTAGCAGTCTCCAATGAGGCGGAGGTTAGGGACCAACTGGCTCCGCCAGCGCCAAAGTGATCGTATTGCTACCTGTACTTTGATAGGGGCGGCGACAGGACAGGGTATTTTTCATGACGAGAAAAGATTTATTGGGGTCACAGGTCAAGCGCCTGCTATCCGGCTTGTCAGATCACGGGAGCCAGCATCTGACCGAGGTTGAGACCGATCTGGTGCA
>PKWO01000574.1 GCA_003132085.1 Oxalobacteraceae bacterium
CAAGCATCGGATCGGCATAGACGCCATGGACACTTACGGATTCGTCCGCGATTTTGTCGGCACGGTAGCGCAGGCGGGTTGCAGCACATTCATCGTGCATGCGCGCAATGCCATCCTGAAGGGTTTGAGCCCGAAGGAGAATCGCGAGATTCCGCCGCTGCGTTATGAATCCGCTTATCGCCTGAAACGCGAATTCCCGCAACTGGAAATCATCATCAACGGCGGCATCAAGACCGAAGCTGAAATCGACGCGCACCTGAAACACGTGGATGGCGTGATGCTGGGGCGCGAGGCGTATCACAATCCGTACCTGATGGCGTCGTTCGACGCCCGCTATTACGGCGATCAGGCCAAGGTTAAGTCGCGCGGCGAGATCGTGGAGGCGATGTTGCCGTATATACGCGCGCAACTGGCATTGCACGGCAAGAATAACGTCGGCGGCGGCTTGAAATTGAATAGCATTACCCGCCACATGCTGGGATTGATGGCCGGTTTGCCGGGCGCCCGCGGCTTCCGCCAGGCGTTGTCCGATTCAAAGAGGCTGGCGGCCGGCGACCCGGCGTTGCTGCTGGAAGCGATGGCGCATATGCAGCCGCTGGCCGCATAACGCGTTACGGTGCTGGCGGTGCGGCCGATGCGGGCGGCGGGTTAATCGAAAATTCCACGTTGGTCGAGCCATCGCCTACCAGGCTTTGCCATGCGCGCACGCAAAATTGTTTTTCTTCCGAGGTCAACGGCTCATGCCAGAATACCGTCAGGGTGCCTTTGTCGTCGTGGAGTTGCGCCAGTTTCGTGATAAACGCTTTGTTGTCGGCTTGATCGGCGAGTCCGACCATATAGCCGTAGACGCGATTGACTCTCTCAATGCGATCCGGCTCGGTCAGGCTGTGGGTGGCGGTAATGACGGGATGATCTAGATACATCTTCTTCTCCATATAATCTGATCCAGATATTAGCAGGAGCGGGGAGGAATGTGCTTGAATTTACTGGGATTGGAGAAATGCACCATGAATCAAACATCTCGACCGCATGATGACGCAGTGGTGGAACTGCTGCGCGAAGACCCGTCATTTGCGGACGAATACCTTGCCGCTGCGATGGAGGAAGCCGACCAGGACGGCGGGCGTGAAGCTCTGCTGGCGGCGCTCCGGCATGTGGCTGAAGCGCAAGGCATGGCCGCAGTTGCCGAACGCGCCGGCATCCCGCGTGAGAGCCTGTATCGGGCGCTATCCCCAAACGGTAACCCAACCATCAAGACTCTTCTGGCGGTGCTCGATGCAGCGGGTTTGAAATTGGGGGTACATCGGGCGGTTGCTGTCTGATCCGCCATGCTTGACGTAGTCGCGTCCAGAAAGCTGAAATGGGGCGAGCGCCATTACCTGGACCATGTGCGGCTTGCGGCAGTCGGTGGCGACGGAAAAAGAGGGGATGGGTAAGACCGCTGCCGGGCCGCTCGCACCGCTCATGCCGCTGCTGCTGACCGAACNNACTTACCGGGAAGCGACTAGGCGAATGGCTGGACGTCGAAGTGGTGAAGCGCCCCACTTAGGCCGCGCTTGCCTATCGCTTGCTGTCCGTTTTCGTGAACTGGTGCGATGCGCAAGCGGACTTGGCTGGATTGGTGCCGTCCGGTGCGTGCCGGTCACAACAGGTGAAAGACGAAATCCCAAGCAAGAACACAAGGGAAGGGGGATTGCCTGCAGCGGGAACAGCTTGGCGCGTGGTTCGGTGCCGTTCGGAAAATGGGAAACCCGGTGCAATCCGCATACCTGCAAGCCTTGCTCCTGACCGGTACCCGACGCCGTGAACTTGCCGCCCTATGTTGGGCGGACATTGATTTTCAATGGAAAAGCCTCACCATCCGCGACAAGGTGGAGGGAGCGCGCGTAATACCGCTCACGCCTTATGTGGCGCAATTGCTGACCGTCCTGCCCCGCCGCAGTGAATGGGTGTTCTCAAGCCCTTCCGCTGCAAATGGTCAACTCACGGAGTTAACGCCCGGCCACAAGCGCGCGCTGACCGCAGCCGGATTGCCTGACCTCACCTTGCACGGGTTGCGCCGCTCTTTCGGCACATTGTGCGAATGGGTGGAAGTGCCAAGCGGTGTATCGGCGCAAATCATGGGCCACAAGCCAAGCGCGATTGCGGAAAAGCATTACCGCCGCCGGCCGCTGGACCTATTGCGCAAGTGGCATGACCAGGTTGAAGCCTGGATACTCGAACAAGCTGGAATTGACTTTGTGCTAATGCAAGCGGGTTTGCCGGCAATAAAATAAATTTGAATTAGTATCATAAAGTAGTATCATATGCCATGAGCAGCAAACACCGTAAAACCTTGCAAGACGTATTCACCGACCCGGCAAGCGGTTCGCTTGAATGGCGCAAGATTGAAGCGCTATTGGTGGCATGTGGTGCCGTGGTTATCGAAGGCAACGGCTCCCGTGTCCGGTTTGAACTGGCGGGAGTGGTGGCGACGTTCCATAGGCCGCACCCCGAAAAGGAAGCCAAACGGTATCAGGTACGCGACGCAAGGGAATTTTTGATAAAGGCAGGGATTACACCATGAACACGATGACGCACAAAGGCTACACGGCACGGATTGCTTATGATAACGACGACGAATTATTTACCGGCCGCATTGCCGGGATTGATGACGTAATCGGTTTTCATGGCGCATCGGTGGCCGAACTCAAGGCCGCATTCGTGGAAGCGGTAGAGGACTACATTGAAACCTGTAAGAAGCTTGGCAGGAAGCCGCAGAAAACCTATTCCGGGCAATTCGTGGTTCGCGTGGAGCCGGATTTACACGCCCGTGCTGCCATAGCTGCGCAGGCCGAAGGAAAGAGCCTGAATGTGTGGGTGAGCGAAGCAATTGCGGCAAGGCAGGCACGCGTTTAGCCGCCGCGTAACAGTTCAAAGCGCCAGACTATCCCGACCAGGAGAAAAGCAGAGTCCTTCACCGCCTGTCTGGTGTCCTCAATTTGAAGGCGCTTGACGGTATAGTGGACCCGTAAAACCGGACAAGAGTTTAAGGAGTACCCTGCTGTAAGCAACGATATGCCTTGATGCCGGAAGAGCAGTCAGAATCGCTCACTCCCTCACAGGAGCATACCGCCGTGTCCGCATCGAGTGCGGACACCACGCGACCGCGACCGAACGCAAACCCGCTTCCATTTCCTGTCCGGGTTACAAGTAGGTTACAAGTAGAAACGGGAAGCCAGAAAGCAAAAAGCCAAACCCTGAAAGTTTGGCTAAGTATTTGATTTCTTTGGGGTGACCGATGGGGCTCGAACCCACGAC
>PKWO01000335.1 GCA_003132085.1 Oxalobacteraceae bacterium
ACATCGCGCAGATCGATACGCCGTACCTGACCGAAGGATCGAGCGGCTTGACCTACGTGGTCGACCGCTTCAAGGGCTGGGCGCATAGCGGGCACGTAACGCTGGCGCGCGGCGAACGGTCTAGGTTGGCGGATCATGCGAGCGAGGTGTTGTAGGGGTATCGTCGACTAGATTAAATCTGGACTGCTTGTGAAAAAAGCCTGCTTTGAGAGCAGGCTTTTTTCATGGTGGCGCGATTGGATCATTCTGAGCACGACACAATGTTTCGGAGTCATTACGGTTTTCTTGAAGTTTTTAGTTTGCACTCCGTAGGTACACAAGAGCGACAAGAAATCTTAACGATTCCAAAACCGTTTGCGATGCATTGCCGAAGTCTTCAATAAGACTCAAAGAATCCGCGTCCCGATCCACCACGCGATCGCCGCCACAAACGCCGACGCCGGGATCGTCAATATCCACGCCCAGACGATATTCCCGGCAACGCCCCAGCGCACCGCAGACATCTTGCGCGAGGCGCCTACCCCGACAATCGCGCCGGTAATGGTATGCGTGGTGGAGACCGGCACACCTAATGCGGTGGCAATGAAAAGCGTGATTGCGCCGCCCGTTTCGGCACAAAATCCGCCGACAGGTTTTAGCTTGGTGATTTTTTGACCCATGGTCTTGACGATGCGCCAGCCGCCGAATAGCGTGCCGAGGCTGATCGCGGTATAGCAACTGACGATCACCCACCACGGCACGCTGTCGGTGAATTTCACGTGACCTGCCGCGATCAGCAACATCCAGATAATACCGATGGTTTTTTGGGCATCGTTGCCGCCGTGGCCCAGGCTATACATCGACGCAGAAACCAATTGCATGCGGCGAAACCATTTGTCGACACGGCGCGGAGTGGAATCGACAAACATCCACGATACCAATACCATCATCAGCGAACCGAACACGAAGCCGAGCACCGGCGACAATACGATGAAGGCGACGATCTTGATCAATCCCGCGGATATCAACGCATCGGTTCCGCCTTTGGCAACAGCGGCGCCGACCAGGCCGCCGATCAATGCGTGCGATGACGATGACGGGATGCCGAAATACCAGGTAATGAAATTCCAAAAAACCGCGCCGACCAGCGCGCCGAATATGACGAACTGATCGACCACCATCGGATCGATCGTGTCCTTGCCTACCGTGGCCGCCACCGTCAATGGAAACACCAGCACCGCAATGAAGTTGAAGATCGCGGCCATGGCGACGGCAGTGTGCGGTTTCAGCACGCGGGTCGACACTACGGTCGCAATCGCGTTGGCAGCGTCGTGGAAGCCATTCATGAAATCAAATAACAAAGCCAGTGCAATCAGGAGGACAAGAACGACAACGCCGATTTGAAGGGTATGCATGGTTTCTTCTTGGTCTTGTTCGATCTATGCGGACTCGTCAAACGCATAGGATGATGGATACGCAAGTGACGTCACTTGCAGAGTGGCGGCGCCGTGCGTTTGTCCACGCAACAGCAGGTGGAAAACGCTTATGCATTCTCCACGATAATGCCTTCGATAATATTGGCGACGTCTTCACAACGGTCTGTGACGGTCTCCAAAATCTCGTAAATGGCCTTGAGCTTGATTAAATTGCGCACATCCGGTTCGTCGCGGAACAATTTTGACATTGCCGCCCGCATCACGTGGTCGGCATCCGATTCCAACCGATCGATCTCGGCGCAGATGGCGAGAATCTGGCGCGAATTGTCCATGTTGTGCAACAGTTCGACCGCAGCTTTCACTTTTTCCGCGCAGGCCAGGCACAACTCCGCCAGACGTCTCGCTTCCACCGTGATGGCCTTGATGTCATACAGCGAAATAGTTTGCGCCGCATCTTCAAGCAGGTCGAGGATGTCGTCCATGCGCGTAATCAAATGATGGATATCGTCGCGGTCGATCGGTGTGATGAAGGTTTTGTGCAGCAACTCGATGGTGTCGTGGGTCACCTTGTCGGCCTGTTTTTCCAGTCCTTCGATGGCATGCACGCGGATTTCCAGGTCGTCGAAATTGGTCATCAGAGCGACCATTTCCTTCGCGCCTTTGACGCACAGATCGGCATGCTGAATAAACAGTTCAAAGAATTTTCCCTCGTTGGGCATGAATCGTCCAAACATCGTCTTCTCTCTCTACGTCGTAGCGTTATATCTTAAATCGGATTTCCGTATTGCTCGAAAGAGCATTCGGTCATTACAAGCGGCGCCGCGCTAGTCGCCTTGATAAGTCGACAAATTGCCGGCGTAATTATCAAACTTGGTGTACTGTCCAAGGAAGGTCAAGCGCACTGCGCCGATGGGGCCGTTACGCTGCTTGCCGATAATGATTTCGGCGGTACCCTTGTCAGGTGAATCGGGGTTATACACTTCGTCGCGATAAATGAACAGAATCACGTCGGCATCCTGTTCGATGGCGCCGGATTCGCGCAAGTCAGACATCACGGGCCGCTTGTTCGGCCGCTGTTCCAGCGAGCGGTTCAACTGCGACAAGGCAATCACCGGACAATTAAGTTCTTTGGCCAGGCCCTTCAAGTTTCGCGAAATTTCGGATATCTCAGTGGCCCGGTTTTCTCCGGCCGAATTGGCCGACATCAGTTGCAAGTAGTCGACGATAATCAGACCCAGTTTGCCGCACTGCCGCGACAAGCGCCGCGAGCGGGCACGCAACTCAATCGAATTCAGCGCCGGGGTCTCGTCGATATAGAGCTGCGCGTCATTCATTTTCTGGATCGCGTGCGTCAGGCGCGGCCAGTCCTCGTCGGCCAATCTGCCGGTGCGCAGACGATGCTGGTCCAAGCGCCCTACCGAGCCCAGCATACGCATCGCCAACTGGGTTCCGCCCATTTCCATCGAGAACAC
>PKWO01000557.1 GCA_003132085.1 Oxalobacteraceae bacterium
ATGTGGGACCCGTTCGAGTACTTCATTTCACGCAATCGCGATGGCTTGTTGAAGACCGATTTCAAGCAATCTCTGGGTAACGTGTCTTACCACATACCTTGCCATTCGCGGGTGCAAAATGTCGGCCGGAAGACTGCAGAAACCTTGCAGTTGGTGCCCGGCACCCTGTTGAACATCGTCGAGCGCTGTTCCGGGCATGCGGGTACCTTCGGCGTCAAAAAGGAATTCCACGCAACGGCCATGAAAATCGGCAAGCCGGTGTTCAAGGCGATGGCCAATAACGAACCGGACTACATCTCTTCAGATTGCCAGTTGGCCGGCCATCATATCGAGCAAGGGATGAACGAGGCCGGATTGAAGAAGGCGGAGATGGCGCATCCATTGGCGCTGTTACGCAAAGCCTACGAAATTTAAGACACAAGGAGTATTGACCATGGCAATTAGCCGCAACAGCCTGATGACCCTCGAAGCGTACGCGAAGGCGCGCCCGACGCTGAGGGCGGAAATCATCCAGCACAAAAAAATCCGCAACGTCCAGCTCGGCAATCATGTCTCGCTGCTGTTTGAAGATGAAAAGACGCTGCGCTATCAGGTGCAGGAGATGCTGCGCATTGAAAAGATCTATGAGGAGGAGGGCATTCAAGCGGAGTTGGATGTATACAATGCGCTGGTGCCCGACGGCAGCAATTTCAAAGCGACGATGTTGATCGAATACGCGGACGAGATCGAGCGCAAAGCAGCATTGGCCAAGCTGATCGGCATCGAAGACCGTTTGTTTGTCCAAGTCGAAGGTCAAGATCGCGTGTATGCGATCGCCGACGAAGACCTGGAACGCGAAAACGGCGAGAAGACCTCGGCGGTTCATTTCGTCCGCTTCGAGCTGACGCAGGCGATGAAGGATGCGCTGAAAAGCGGCGCCCAAATGATGCTCGGTTGCGATCACCCGAACTACCCGGCGCATCTGGAAGAGCTGCCGCAGCAGACATTGGCTTCCCTATTGACGGATTTGAGTTAGGGCAACGCTGAATAAGTTACTGCGCGGCCCGCGTTTTATTCTACTCGGCAGATACGCGTTTTTTGTCGAATCGCCCCGGCGGTTGCGCTGTGGGAATGCCGATTTCGATCACCAGCCCGCCGCTGCTGCGGTTGCGCACCCGCATTTTTCCGTCGTGCCGCCGGACGACGCGGTCGACAATCGCCAAGCCAAGTCCGGCGCCGTTGGCTTGTCCGCGCGCGGTGTCTAGACGCGTGAAGGGACGCAGCAGGCGGCCGATCTCCGCCGTCGGCACGCCGGGCCCATGGTCGGAAATTTTGACGATGGCTTTGTCGCCGTTGATGCGGCAGCTGATCTCGAGTTCGGTGACGTCGGAGTCTGCGGCTTTGCCGTAGCGGCGCGCATTTTCGATCAGGTTGTTGAATACCCGTTTCAGATCGACCGGATTGCCCATCACGACGACGCCATCCGCACATTGGGTCTGGATATGCAGGCCGGGCACGCGGCCGGCGGCTTGCGCGCAATCGAGTAACAGGGCGGTCAAGTCGACCGGCATAAAACTGGCGTTGTCGGTCGGTTTCGCATAATCGAGGAACTGGCCGATGATCGCATCCATCTGGTTCAGGTCGGACTGCATGCCCTGTCGGGCATCGTCGGACAAATGCGCCATTTCTACTTCCAGTTGCATGCGCGCAAGCGGCGTGCGGAGATCGTGCGAGATGCCGGCCAACACCAGCGCGCGGTCGGATTCCACCTGGTTTAGATCGGCAACCATCTGGTTGAAGCTGCGATTGGCTTCCCTGATTTCCTCCGGGCCGCGTTCCGGCAGCGGTTCCGGGATCTTGCCCTTGGCGATCGCATGGGTGGCTGCAGTCAGGCGGGCCAGCGGTTGATTGATCAGGCGCGAGATGAAGACTGCGCCCAACATGGAAATAGTCAGCGTGGCGCTGGCCCACCCGAGCCACTGGATGCCTGAAGGATGGTCGACGCGCTCCCGTTCCAGGCCCAGCCAGTAAAGATCGCCTTCAATGTCGAAGCTGATCCAGAATCCCTCATGATCGTTGACCTTGCCGGCAAACCGGGTTTCAGGGCCGAGTATGGCGCGGATATTGGATTCGATCTGCGGCTTTATCGCGTTGTCGGGCGCCTCTTCGACATTATCGCTGTCTTCCAGCGGGAATATTTTGATCCCCTCGCTGTTGGCGAGATCGATCAATAGTTCGCGCCGCAGTTCCGGCGCCGAATTGGTTATCGCGGCGCGGGTTACCGTCACGATCGACACAATTTGTGCGGCAATCTGATTGGCGCGTGGGGTGCGCTCGACCATCCTGATGCCGAAAACCCAGATCGCCAGGCTTGCCGCAATCAGGAAGGTCAGCAAGAAAAATGTGCGCCAGAATAAGCCGCTGGACAACCAGAACAGCCGTTTGGGAACGCTAACCATGCGCTACGGCCGGCCGACGCCGCTGTCCCCCATCACCGCGCCTGGCCTTCCGGAATGAACACATAACCCAGACCCCATACGGTTTGAATATAGAGCGGGTTCGACGGATCGGGTTCGATCAACTTGCGCAAGCGGGAAATTTGCACATCCAGGCTGCGGTCGAACACTTCGTATTCGCGGCCGCGCGCCAGTTCCATCAATTTTTCACGCGACAGCGGTTGCCGCGCATGGCGGGCAAACACTTTCAGCACTGAAAATTCGCCGGTGGTCAGGGCCACGGACTGGCCGTTTTTCTTCAGGGTGCGGGTGCCGAGATCGAGCAGAAAATCACCGAACTGAAATGTCTGCGGCGTCTCGGACGGGGCGCCGGGGATTTCGTCCGGCGCGACACGGCGCAAGATCGCGCCGATGCGGGCGACCAGTTCGCGCGGGTTGAACGGCTTGGGCAGGTAATCGTCGGCGCCCATTTCGAGCCCCACGATACGATCCACGTCTTCGCCTTTGCCGTCAGCATGATGATCGGCGTCTTGTCGCCGGCGCCGCGCAGACGTCGGCAAATCGACAGGCCGTCCTCGCCCGGCAGCATCAGGTCCAGAACCAGCAAGTCATAGCGCTCGCGCAGCCAAAGCTTATTCATCGCTTGCGCATTTTCTGCGGTGACCACGTTGAATCCTTGCTCGGCCAGATAGCGGCGCAGCAAATCGCGCAAGCGCAGATCGTCGTCGACGACCAAAATCTTCGCCTGCGGGGTGTTGGCAGACGGCACGGAATCGGAGCTTGTATTTGTCATATTCATAGCGCTATGGTAACGTCAGTTCGGTTGCTCGAGATTGCCTATCGCGTCAGGCATTACAAACTGTTACAAACTTTACGCAATTCTGGATATGGTCTCGGGGAAAGCGGCTTACACTTAAGTACAGGTCGCGCAGTCTGCGGCGTCATGGGTGTCGGGAACAATTTTTCAATGAAGATGGGACTGAAATTAGTCAGTATAGCGCTGTTGTGCTTAGCCGGAACGGAGGGCGTATTTGCCGAACCCTTTTCGCGTGGGCGCGAGGGCAGGGAAGAGATGCGCGCTGCACGCCAACCACGCACAGCGCAGCAGGAAGAGCGGCAACAACCCCAGGCCGATGGGCGCCGGGCGGCGCCGGTTGCGGCTCCCGTGTTTCCTTCTTTTTCAGGTGGATTCGGCGAACTCGGGCAGGGCGGCAACATTACCCGGCCTCACGACCAGGTTCGCAAAATGGGCGGTCGCCTGACCGTTGAAGAGCGGCGTGCATTGCGCCGTCAGATCAATGATGCCGGCCACGATATTTACGCGCCAAAAAAATGACCGCGATCTTAGCCGCGTTAGCCATCTTATTCGCGTAGATTTAGTCCGAAACCTTCCCCCGCATTACCTTGATTTGCCCCCGCGTATTTTTGCTGTCGAGCCGCTTCTTTTGCGAGCTGCGGGTCGGTTTGGTCGCTCTGCGCGGCTTCGGCGTGAAATTGGCGCGCAGGATCATTTCCTGTAGCCGGGCGAGCGCGTCTTCCTTGCTTTTTTCCTGGCTGCGGTGCTGCGCCTTGATGACGACAATGCCATCTTTGCTGATGCGCTGATCGTTCAATTCCAATAACCGTGTCTTCAACAAATCCGGCAGCGACGACGCGTTGACGTCGAAGCGCAGGTGGATAGCGGTAGAAACCTTGTTGACATTTTGTCCGCCCGGTCCTTGTGCCCGAATTGCGCTCAGCTCGATTTCGCTGTCGGGTATGTCGATGTCATCGTTTATTCGCATGTCGCAAGCCTGGTAAAATTTTGCGGCGTCGATCGCGGCGGGAGCGCGCCGCCGCCAATCCGTCAGTGCGGCGCGCCCTGCTATTTTTCACCGCGCAGCATCGTCTTGATGCCGCGCAACGCCTGCCGAATGCGGGCCTCGTTTTCAATTAACGCAAAGCGCACGTATTCATCGCCGTATTCGCCGAAGCCTATCCCCGGAGATACCGACACTTTCGCCTTCGCCAGCAACAATTTCGCAAATTCAAGCGAACCCAGGTGACGGTAGGCTTCCGGTATGCGGGCCCAGATGTACATGGTCGCTTTAGGGATATCGACCATCCAGCCCGCTTCGTGCAAGCCTTTAACCAGTACATCGCGCCGGCTTTGGTATTTGGCGCAGATCTCGCCGACGCAACGTTGATCGCCTTCCAGCGCCGCGATGGCGGCCACCTGCACCGGCGTGAAGCTGCCGTAATCGTGATAACTTTTGATGCGGGCCAGCGCGGCGACCAATTCCCGGTTGCCGACCATGAAACCGATCCGCCAGCCGGCCATGTTGTAGCTTTTCGACAGCGTGAAGAATTCGACCGCGACTTCCCTGGCGCCGGGCACCTGCATGATGGAAGGCGCTTTCCAGCCGTCGAACACGATATCGGCATAGGCCAGATCGTGCACCACCAGGATGTTGTGTTCCTGCGCGAGCCGCACCACGCGCTCGAAAAAATCCAGTTCCACGCATTGGGCGGTCGGGTTTGACGGAAAGCCGAAGACCATCATCTTCGGTTTCGGGTAGCTCTCGCGGATTGCGCGCTCGAGCTCGGCAAAAAAATCGACACCGGGACCCATCCGTATCGAGCGAATGTCGGCGCCGGCGATGACCGCACCGTAAATATGAATCGGGTAACTGGGGTTTGGCACCAGCACCGTGTCGCCCCGCTCCAGCGTGGCCAGCATCAGATGGGCCAATCCTTCCTTGGAGCCGATGGTGACGATGGCCTCGGTGT
>PKWO01000284.1 GCA_003132085.1 Oxalobacteraceae bacterium
TGGTTGTAAGCGGGGTTGGCGACGTGCTGATAGTCCAACGCGAGCGCAACGTGCGCGTCTATACGCAGGGAATAGTACATCTCCAGGATTTTTTCTGGCGCATAATTCAACCTCCCGTCACCCACCAAAACGCCTAACCCGCCTGCCGCAAAATATTCCTGTGCCGCGCCGGATATCTTGTTGACGACCGTGGCAACACCGACAGTGTCATCATGACGGCCCCATCGATCGCCTTTTAACGATAGACCGGCCGCCAGCGACTGGTTGATGTCGCTGAATTCATAGGTTTCCTTGCTGCCTTTATTGGCGCTGAATCTTGCAAAGGCGCCGATGTCGGACGACAATTCNNTGTTGCCACGGTTGACGAACGCCAAAAATTTCAGCTTGCCGGGGTGGCCTTGCCACTGATGCCGCTCTTCCGCTTCCACGATAGCGGAATATTGACTGAAATCAACACCCGCTACTTTGCCATTCGGAACAGCGGACAGTTGAAACAACCCTCCACGCAGCGTCCACCAGTCCTGGGTCCATTCGGCAGCGGCTCCAAACGTATACCCCCATGAGTCAGCAGCATAGTCAAATGCGCCTGCCTCGATCACCGACCAATTCATGAAGTCGGCCCGCGTATCGTGCGCATAGCTGTTGGCGTCGAAAATGTCGACCACCGCAAACTTGCCGACAGTCAGCGTGAGATTGTCGGAGTTTTGGGTGCCGCCCAATTGGTTTGCCGCCGCTTCAACCTTTTCCTGCGCACCACCCAGCGGGATCACTTGTCGGACGAATACCCGTGGGATGCGCAGATACGGCGTATTGGCGCCCAATTTATATGCCCCGCNNTATTGTCAAAGCCAAAGCCTTGGTCGATTTCCGAGTTTACCCAGAGTTCGGCGCCACGCCACAACCGCTGGCCTGCGAACAGCGTTATATCGGTTGTTTCTTCAATACGGCCGTTGGGGAGGAGGCTGTTTTGGCCGCTGTAGGGAGAGGCAAACACCGAATGCTTTTGCGTTATGTTTGTCAATTGCCCATGCACGGCCCATTGCTCATTTTCCGGCGTGTCTTGATTGACAGGTAGCGTTAATGAAGGCTGGGCAATCGTCTCAGCGTTTCCATCCTCCGCGGCGCGGCTAGGGAAAGCACAGAACAGGCCGGCGCATGCGGCGATAGCGGCCAACAGTGCAGCGCCACGGATGTATTTCTTGATTCGAGCCATGTTTGATTCCAAATTTTATTGAACTGCACGCGTCATGCGCAATGCGCAATGCGAGCGATTAATGTCAAACGCCAAAGAGTATCGCATTCAAATGTGTCAAATTTATTACTGGCTAGAACGCCAGTTGCAGCACTTTGTAGGCGACCATCACGGCGGCAGGCACGACGGACTCCGCCGCCGTTGGTGTTTGTTAACCAAAACTTGCGTGGTGCGCGCAAGCCGCCTTGTTCATGAAAACCAACCGTCGGCAAGTTATTCACGCAGTCTGACGCCGTGCCTACGGCGTTTTCCGCAACGCGACCGCACAGTCCTGCGATGTATCGAAACCGAGTCATGCCGAAGTCCTCGTTATTAGACGAAGGCATTCGCAATCAATAATATGTAGTGGGAGCAAACAGAATATTCACGACGAATGTCGTCAATATCGGGATACCACCATCTGCCTGCGGCAAGATGATGGCAAGGGAGCCTTGCATGATCTTACCGGGACAGAGCCAAAGCGACTATTTGGCAACTACGACAATCTGAATAAGTGCCCACAAAGGGACTCCATGAAATTAAAACAAGCGAAATATACGCCACGAATTTCGTGGCGTCAATATCTGAAATGAAATTAAATGATCGTTGTAGTATCCTCTCCAGGGGGATATGATCCGACAATGACCGCGTATACATCGCCATCTCAACCTCACTGATGGCTGATGCCGGTCACAATTTGTCCGCTGTGGTGGGACTGCTGCTCTTCCGCATCAGGCGCTGCTATGCTTCGCACTACCCACGTGTCATTGATCGTCTTTGATCCAGACCTCGAATAGCGAAAGAAAATGGTAAGCTCGATGCTCATAAAGAGAGGGGAATTCATTGCGTTGTCTCGTTATCGAAGATGAAATCGATACTTCACGCTATATCTGTACGGGTTTGCGAGAAGCCGGTTACATCGTCACGTCTTGCGAAAATGGACTTGATGGCTTGCACTATGCCACCAGTAAACAGTGGGATATCATCGTCCTCGACCGGATGCTGTCAGGGAACATTGATGGCCTGTCAATCGTCTCCAAGCTGCGCGAAAACGGAAATAAGACGCCCGCAATTATTGTCAGCGCCCTGACGAACATTGATGAGCGCGTGGCTGGATTGCGCGGCGGCGGCGACGACTATCTCTCAAAGCCGTTTGCCTTTTCCGAGCTGCTTGCGCGGATCGAGGCCCTGCTACGCCGCGCCAGTCCGGGTCATAGCGCGACCCAACTCGTGGTTGCCGACTTGGTGCTCGACCTGCGTGCCATGCGGGTTGCGCGAGGTTCGTGCGCCATCGCGTTGCAGCCACGCGAATTTCGCCTGCTTGAATATTTGATGCGCCACGAAGGGCAAGTGGTGACAAGAACCATGCTGCTGGAAGCGGTATGGGATTACCATTTCGATACACACACTAATGTCATCGACGTCCAGATCAGCAGGCTGCGCAACAAAATAGATAAGGGTTTTACGCCTACGCTTATACACACCGTGCGCGGTGTCGGTTACCGCTTGGCACCAATCGAAACGGCAACGGATGTATAAGCTTCGAACCTCGATCGCAGCACGGCTGGTGCTGGTCTACGGATTGCTGGTTGCCGCGTCCATTATCGTGTTGTCGGCGGTCTTTTATTTTGGAACCATCGGGGTGCTGGACCGTAGCATCGATAGCAAGATTGTTGCGATTTCGAACCGTTTGATTGAAGCCTTCCAGACCAGACCCATCGAAGAGCTGTCCCGGGAAATTGATCGCGAACTGACTGATGGAATCGATAGCGATACGGAAATATTGCTGGTAGTGTCGTCCGCCGGGCAGCGTGTCGTCGGCAATCTCTCTACCTGGCCTGATTCGAATGCACCACTTGGGACGCTATTTCAGCGTGACGTGATTCGGGACGGCAAAGTCTCGCCGGCCCGCTTACTGATGCGTAAATTGCCGAGCGGAGAACGCCTATTTGTCGGCCGTGATTTGATCGAACAAGAATCTATCCGCAGTCTTGTGTGGCAATCGCTGGCCGCCGGCGCTGTGCTTTCTCTGCTGCTCGCCGCTGCCGGCGCGCTTTTTTTTCGACACCAGATCGAGGGGCGCATCAGCGATATCCGTCGGACCGCGCTGGAAATTGAACTGGGTAATCTGACACATCGTATTCCAATTTCGAGCGATGACGAGTTTGGGTTGCTCGGTCGCGATATCAACCGCATGCTCGACAGAATCGAGCATTTGATGGATGGCGTGCGACATGTCTCAAACGCAATAGCCCATGACCTGAGAACGCCGTTAAGTCGAATTCGCGGCAAACTCGATGATGCGGTACGCCACAAGATGACGGTGGAAATTCTTTCCGATGCCGCGCATTCCGCAATTGGAGATATCGACGAATTGATTGTCGTATTCGAGAAGCTATTGCAGATCGCCGAAGCGGAGTCGGGAATGCGCACGCAGTCGTTTGAATCGGTGAATTTGAGCGATATCGCGCTCGACATGGTGGACTTGTTTGATGCGACGGCCGAGGACCGAGATGTGGAGTTGAAGACCTCGTTCAAGAATGCGGTGTTTGCAGTCGGCGACCGACATCTGCTGAANNGGAGTAGGTTCCACGGTTGAAGTTGGCACTTTTTCGGATGTGCATTCTGTTTCCATTGTCGTGCGCGACAACGGGCCTGGGATCCCAAAAGAAGAACTGCCAAAAGTAACTGAACGGTTTTACAGACTCGACAATAGCCGCAGCCCGCCAGGAAATGGTCTCGGTCTTGCCATCGTATCTGCGATCGCGACACTGCACGGCGGGAGACTCATTCTTGAAGACGATCATGGCCTGATAGCCCGAATCGTTCTTCCACATGCCGAAGCGGGTGTTGGCGACATTTCATCTGTCAATTGTTAACCAAACCAGCATTGGTGTACTCCTTTATCGACGCGCGCAGCTAATTCTGGCGACCTGAAATACCCACCTCCTTTGGTCGGGACAAATATCGATGCCTTTGGTCAGCAAACGCTCTATTTTTGCATTGTTTTTATAATCCTCTCCAACTTGTAATGTTGCGGAAAGACCAGTTCCATTATCATTTCATGCGGCGACGCAGCAAATGCATAATTCGAAGTTGTATTGCCCAAAGTTACACACCATGAACAAACTTG
>PKWO01000539.1 GCA_003132085.1 Oxalobacteraceae bacterium
AGCGTGCTGTATCCGCTTGACGTGAAACGGGATAGTGAGGATGTGCGCATCGAGTTGAAGGAATCGGCACCGGTTCCTGAAGTATTTTCAGTGGATGCTTCGGGGCGGGCGGTGGCTTTTAATTTCACCGTGGAGGGCAACACATTGATCGTGCCGGGGAAGTTCGATCATCTCCGATTGCGTTACAAAGGAGCGGAAGCGATTGATATCGTCAGCGAGGACACGGTCAAATAACCGGTCGATCGGCGCCACAATTTCCGATTAAACAGAACCGGAACTTTTCCAATCGTATATTTTCGGCCGTGATGGCGCCGCTCCGGCCGCGGCTCCTTAATTCCGGTTCGGTGGCCGCACGGGAAGCCAGCGTGGCAGCATCGAGGTGAGCACGTTGTCCTTGATGACAAGATGATGAAATAGCGCGGCGAGTGCGTGGAACCCCGCGAGCCACAGGATCGCGTCGCCGAGCCAGGTATGGATCGTCGCGATGGTCGCTCCCGCGCCGTGTGAAATCGAGAGCGGGGAGGCAATCTCCATGCCGGCGAGCAGCGTCACCGGATGCCCTTCGAGCCACGCGCCAACTATGGCGGTGAATGGGAGCGCGAAGAGCAGCAGGTAGAGCGCCCCCTGTACGCCCTTGGCGGCAACGTTCATCAGGCGTGAAACCTGCGGTTGCACCGGCGGCGTGCTGACCATCCGCCACAGTACGCGCATCACCGCCAGCGCCAATACGCACAGGCCCAGCGTCTCGTGCAACTGCCGGTCGAAATCGCCGTCAATCGCGTACACTTCCTTCTCGGAGCCTCCCGGGCCATAGATGAACGCCGTCAGGACGACAATCGCCGTGGCCCAATGGAAGAATTGGGCCACGGCCCCATAGCGTGCCTGTGCGTGTTGCTCCATGCCGTTTCCTTTCATGAGTTTATGAAATGATAACGCCAATCGGGTGTTCGGTGCGGTTCGTTACTGCATGAAAGGCGATAATCCTGGCACGCCGCCCACGTGTTGGAGGTTGCATCTATAATTGGCTGGCGACACGATGATGGTGGCCTGTAACCAGAAAGTTGCAAGAATATACATTCCAATTACTAGGAGGGCGCGATGAACCTGGACGACGCAATTGCGAAAGATAAGGAACTGAAGGAAAAATTTGTTGCCGCTATTGCCGCGAAAGCGCAATTGGATGCAGCGGTTATCGGCAAAACCGATCGTTGCGTTCTCGGGAATTGGCTGCATGGCGAGGCGGAACGAAAATACCCATTTCTGAAATCCTACAAGCCATGCGTGGAAGCGCATACGGCTTTTCATGTGCAAGCCGGAAAAGTGGTGCGGGAAATCAATGGCGGCGAATATGCGGACGCCCAGGCCATGATCGGCGACAACACTGCATACTCCAAAGCGGCCGATGCGCTGCAGGCGGCCGCGATGCTTCTTAAAAAGGAGGCCAAGCTGTAGCCGGCGGCATGTCGTTTTCGGCGCGCGGTCCTACCGATGCCGCGCAAGCATTTACCTGTACATCGTATGTTGACGGCCTCGCGGCACGCGTGCGGGCGTAGTATTGGGCGTTTATCAGTTCACTCGCCACGTTTTGCGAGAAGAATTTCACCGATTGGAACACATGACAAAGCGGTTTCTTGGCATTCTCGAAGGGCAGCAACTGGACTGGCTCCTGAATTCCGCCGCCGACGCGATGCTTATCGCCGATCGGGGAGGACGGATCATTCTTGCGAACCCGCCGGTACAGCGCCTGTTTGGCTACACATCCGACGAGCTGGTCGACCAGCCGATTGAAAATTTGCTGCCCGAGCGCTTTCGCCACGGGCATGTATTGCAGCGCACCGATTACTTCGCGCACACCCATGCGCGCGCGATGGGAAGCGGCAAGGAACTGTTCGGACGGCGCCGGGACGGGTCGGAATTTCCGGTGGAGGTGAGCCTGTCGCCATTGCAAACCGCGCAAGGGGTGCCGCTGGTCATGGCCGCGATTCAGGACATCACGCGGCGCAGGCAGGCCGAAACGGCGCTGCAGGAAAGCGAAGCGCGCATGCGGGCGGTCTTCGACACCGCTGTGGACGCCATTGTCACGATTGATGAACGCGGCACCATCGAGCGTTTCAATCCGGCCGCCGAGCGATTGTTCGGCTATATCGAATCGGAAGTTGCGGGAAAGAATGTATCGATGCTGATGCCATCGCCTTACCGCGAGGGGCATGACGGCTATCTTGCGCGTTACCTGCAGACCGGCGAAAAGAAAATCATCGGCATCGGCCGCGAGGTCATCGGCTTGCGCAAGGACGGCACGGTCTTCCCGATGGATCTGGCCGTGGCGGAAATGCCGATGGGCCAGCGCCGCATGTTTACCGGGATAGTGCGCGATATTACCGCGCGCAAACAGGCCGAGGAACAACACGCCAGACTGATGCAGGAGATCCGCAGCGCGAACGAGGAGCTGACCAGTTTCGCCTATGTCGTGTCGCATGACCTTAAGGCCCCGTTGCGCGCCATTGGATCGCTCGCCGATTGGCTGTCCACGGATTACGCGGACAAGTTCGACGATGAAGGCAAGGAGCATATGCGGCTGTTGATCAGCAGAGTGCATCGCATGGGCGGTTTGATCGACGGCATTTTGCAATATTCGCGCGTGGGCCGGGTCAAGGACGCGCTGGTTGACGTGGAGTTGAACCGGCTAGTGCGCGATGTGATCGATCTGCTGGCGCCGCCCGCTAATATCACGGTGACGGTGGATGCGGCGCTGCCCACCGTCAAAACCGAGGCGACGCGCATCGCGCAGGTATTTCAAAATCTGATTTCCAATGCGGTCAAATACATGGATAAGCCGCAAGGCAATGTCCATATCGGCTGCGTTGCGGACGGAACGCATTGGAAGTTCAGCGTGACCGATAACGGGCCGGGCATAGAGCCGCGGCACTTCGAACGAATCTTCCAGTTATTCCAGACCCTGGCGCCGCGCGACAGGATCGAAAGCACCGGCGTCGGCCTTGCGCTGGTCAGGAAGATCGTCGAAATGTACGGCGGACGGGTATGGATAGAATCCAAAGTCGGCGAGGGAAGCACCTTCAGCTTCACTCTGCCGAGGGACCGGCACAGCGATCATTAAACGAAAGGAGAGCCTATGAAAGTATTGAATAAACCGTTGCTTCTGATCGAAGACGATCAAGTGGACGTGATGACCATCAGACGCGCATTGAAGGAGATCCACGTAGCCAACGCGGTAGTGCACCGGGAAAATGGCGAAGATGCGATCGCCTACCTGCGCGATCCCGCCAATGAAAAACCGTGCATCATTCTGCTCGACCTCAACATGCCGATCATGAACGGCATCGAGTTCCTGCAAGTGGTCAAGAATGACGACCAACTCAGGCGCTTCCCGGTAATCGTGCTGACCACCTCCGAGGAACAGCAGGACAAGCTGAACAGCTTCAATCTGGGCGTGGCGGGCTATATGGCCAAGCCGGTGGATTATCGGCAGTTTGTCGAGGTCATGCGCTCAATCGATCTCTACTGGACCATCAGCGAGATACCGTGACGCGGGCTCAACGCATGGCAATTAACTGAATTTCTATGACAAAACCGCTAATCCGCGTACTTATCGTCGAAGACGACATGGTCGACCGGCTGGCTTGCCGCCGCGCGTTTGCGAAACACCCGGACTACGACTTCACGCTGTTTGAAGCGGTAACCGGCAGGGAAGGGCTGCAACTCGCCAAGCTGCACAAACCGGACTGCATTCTGCTCGACTATCACTTGCCGGACATGAATGGCCTGGAGTTTCTCTCGGAAATGGCCGGCGACGGCGGCGGTGGTGGGATAGCGATCCCGGTGATGCTGTTGACCGGCGCGGAGAGCGCCGCAGTCGCGGCTGCGGCAATCAAGCGCGGCGCCTGGGATTATCTCGGCAAGGACTTCGACGGCCAATACCTGGCATTGCTGCCGTCGGCGATCCATCGCATGTTGCGCGAACAGCGACTGGCCGAGGGAGCGCGGCAGGCGGAAGCGAAATTCCGCTCGCTGGTGGAGCAGATCGACGCGATTACCTATATCGTCGATCTAGGCGGAGCGGCGACCATGCGCTACATCAGCCCTCAGATCAATATGCTCGGTTTTTCTCCGGAAGAGTGGCTGGCCGACCGCGAACTCCATGCGCGGCAGATCCATCCGGACGACCGCGCGGCGGCCGTGCAGGCGATAGGCGACAGCCGCGCCGCCGGAATGTCGCTGCGGCATGAATATCGGCTGATCGCGCGCAACGGCGCGGTATCGTGGTTTCGCGATCAAGCCAAAGCGGTAACCGACGAATCGGGCCGCAAGCTGTTCCTGCAGGGAATACTGGTCGACATCACGCACGGCAAGCTGGCCGAACAAGCGCTACGGCAGTCGCGGGCGGAACTGCGCCAGCTTACCGGCCATCTTGAGCGCACCAAGGAAGCCGAGCGCAAACGCATCGCGCAGGAGATTCACGACGAGTTGGGCGGACTGCTCACCGGAATCAAGGCCTATGTATCGGTCTACCTCGAGCGCGGAGTGCGCGCCGGTACCCCGCCCGACCCGCTGCTGGTTGACGCGGTGGCCCTCGCCGACACGGGGTTTCAGGCGGTGCGCCGCGTAATCACCGACTTGCGGCCCAGCGTACTGGACCAGCTCGGCGTGTGGGCGGCGTTGGAATGGTACGCCGACCAGATCGAAAAGCGGTCGGGGCTTACCTGTGTCTGTACGATCGAGGCCGGCGTCGCTGCCACTGAGCTCGGGCCGGAGCTCAGCACGATGTTGTTCCGGGTGGTCCAGGAAGCGCTGACCAACGCGGAGCGTCACGCCGAGGCATCGGCGGTGTCGATTCAGGCCGAATTTGAAGACGGCGCGTTAGTCGTCGCGGTGCGCGACGACGGCAACGGCATAGAAGACGCGGCCCGCCGGCTCAAGCGCGAGTCATGGGGCATCGTCGGAATGTACGAGCGTGCCCGCTATTTCGGCGGCGAACTGACGATCACCGGTAAAGCCGGAAAGGGCACCTCCGTGGTGCTGCGGTTGCCGATGGAGAAGACGAACAGTGAGTAACAAAATCAAGGTGCTGCTGGTCGATGACCATGCCGTCGTGCGCAACGGCCTGCGGCTCATGCTGGGCGAAGCGGACGACATCGCGGTCGAGGGCGAGGCGGATACCGCGCAAAGCGCGTTGCAGTCGGTGCGCGAAAATGACTTCGATGTCGTGTTGCTGGATATCGCGATGCCGGGCAAGAATGGCCTCGACCTGTTGAAGCTGCTGCGCGCGGAAAAACCGAAGCTCGCCGTGTTGATCCTCAGTACCTACTCGGAAGAGATCTACGCGATGCGCGCATTCAAGCTCGGCGCCGCCGGCTATTTGACCAAGGATAGTCCGACGAGCGCGCTGATCAACGCGGTGCGCAAGGCTGCCGCCGGCGGCAAGCATGTCAGTCCGGCACTGATGGAAAAGCTGGCGAGCATGATCGGCGGCGGCGCCGTTGGATCGCATGACACGTTGTCCAACCGGGAGCTCGAAGTATTGAAACTGATCGCTCGAGGCGAAAGTCTTGTCAAAATCGCCGAAACCCTGCATCTCAGCCCGCATACCGTCACCACTTATCGTGCGCGCATTCTCGAAAAAATGGGTTTGAGCGGCAATGCGGAACTGACCCGCTATGCGGTCGAAAATGGTCTGTTGATGTAGGCTGCGACGCCCCGGTTTTTCGGGCCGCCTATTGTAGGGGTTCCCCTACAAAATTTTGTCCGGCTTTCACCGACAACACTCTCCGACGATCCCCGACAGCGTGCGCGCTTTGCATCGCCGATACTGTATCCATACCATCTACAATCGGCCCGGATTCTCCGAGGATTGCGCGCCCGATCGCTTTTATTCGAGATAATCATGATGCAAGCCATCCAGTTCGCTTCACGCCCCGCCCCCGCTTTCCAACTCCGTGAAACGCCGCGGCTGCCCGATTGGCAGAACCGTTGCTCAAGTTGCAGCCTTCACCAGTTGTGCCTGCCCACCGGTCTGGGCGACCCGGAGATGCACCGGCTTGACCGCATCGTCACGCGCCGCCGCGTGCCGCGCGACAGCAACCTTTACCGCATGGGGGATCCGTTCACCAATCTCTACGCGATCCACCTGGGCCACTTCAAGACACATCAGTTGAGTACCGACGGCGCGGAGCAAGTCACCGGCTTTCAGATGGCGGGCGAACTGTTGGGCATGGATGCGATCAGCACCGATCGCCATCACTGCGGCGCGGTGGCGCTGGAAGACAGCGAAGTGTGCGAAATTCCGTTTGCGCGGCTGCAAGAATTATTTATCGAGATCCCGGCGCTGCTGCGCCATTTCCATCGGACCATGAGCCAGGAAATCACGCGCGATCAGAGCGTGATGCGACTACTGGGGAATATGCGTGCCGAACAGCGATTTGCGGTGTTTCTAGTCAATCTTTCAACGCGTTATGTAGCGCGCGGCTATTCCTCCACCAGTTTCCGTTTGCGCATGTCGCGCGAAGACATCGGCAATTACCTGGGGCTGACCATCGAAAGCATCAGCCGGTTGCTGGCGCAGTTCAAGAGGCAGGGTTGGCTGCAAGTCGACAAACGCGAAATAGTCATTCTGGAACCGCAGACACTAAAGGCACTGGCGGCCGGTACCTAGGTGGAGCAGGGATTTCGAGC
>PKWO01000006.1 GCA_003132085.1 Oxalobacteraceae bacterium
GCCAATAACTGGTTGGAAATGCCGAACAGCGGCCATTGCGAATTGACCCGCTGGGCGGGATCAATTCGCTATGGCCGCTGTTCGGCATTTCCAACCAGATGCTGGCGGGGATTGCGTTGATGCTCGGCACCTGCGTGCTGTTCAAGATGAAGCGCGACCGTTACGCCTGGGTCACCATCGTGCCGACCGTCTGGCTGCTGATCTGCACGTTGGTCGCCGGCTGGGAAAAGATTTTCGATGCCAATCCGCGCGTCGGCTTCGTGTCGCACGCGAGCAAATTCCAGGCCGCGCTGGCGGAGGGCAAATTGATGGCGCCGGCCAAGTCGATCGAGCAAATGCAGCAGGTGATCTTCAACGATTATCTGGATGCAGCGTTGGCCGGCTTCTTCATCGTGGTGCTGCTCAGCGTGCTGGGGTTCGGCATCAGAACGATACGCGTCGCGCGTGCCGCGCACAAGCCCAGCGCCCACGAGACGCCGTTTGAGAAATTTCCCGCCGGCGCGCTGCCGGCCTGAGGCAGCATCATGCTGGATGAGATTGCCAAAGCCGGGCGTTACCTGGGACAGACGATGCGGCTAATGGTCGGCATGCCGGAATACGGCACCTACGTCACGCACATGGAAGCGACGCATCCCGACCTGCCGATGATGTCGTACGAAGAGTTTTTCCGGGAACGGCAAGAGGCGCGCTACGGCGGCAACGGCAAGGTCGGGCGCTGTTGCTAAAAGAAATAGTGACTGTTCAGCCGCTGGCGCGAGTGCAATGTTCCAGCGCGAAACGAATCAAATCGGCCTGCCCTTCGATACCCAGCTTGCGCTTGATGTTCAGGCGATGGGTTTCGACCGTGCGCGGGCTTAATTCCAACTCGCGGGCGATGTGCTTATTCGATTTTCCGGTCGCAATCCGGTTCAACACTTCGGTTTCGCGCGCGGTGAGCAATGCAGCGGGCGGCAACGGACGCGCAAGCTGTTTCGCCAACCCTGCACTGTAATAAATGCCGCCCGACATGACCGTGTCGATGGCGGTGATGATATCCTGTCCCGGAGCGTCCTTCAAGACGTAGCCGCGCGCGCCGGCCTGAATCGCCTGCATCACATACTCGGCCTTGTCGTGCATGCTCAGCATCAGCACCGCGATTCCGGGATACAGCGCATGAAAACAGCCGGTCAGCTCGATTCCGTTCATGCCGTGCAGATTGATATCCATCAGCGCCAGATCGATCGATTTGGACGCGGCGTGCGCCAAGGCCTCGTCCGCATCGGCCGCTTCGGCAATCACGTCGAAATGCGGGATCGTTTCCAGGCGCGAGCGCAAGCCGTCGCGCACCAGCGGATGGTCGTCGACCAGAAGAATGTGTACGTTCGGCGGATTCATGTGTTGTATCCTGTTATTAGCGGCTGTCAGTAGCGGCTATCAGTAGCGGCTTCAGCAGCGCCGGTCAGCAACGCGGCAGGGTGGCGACGACGTGCGTGCCGTCGGCGGCGGAGGTCAATTCCAGCGTGCCGCCGACCGCTTCCAGGCGCTCGTGCATATTGCGCAGACCGATGCCGCGCTGTGGGTGCTCGGCGATATGGGCGACGTCGAATCCGCTTCCGTTATCCGAAACGCTGAGTTTGACGGTCCGGTCTTCGCCCTCCAGGCTCACTTGCACCGCCGATGCGCCGGCATGACGCTTGATATTGGTCAGCGCCTCCTGCGCGATGCGAAACAGCACCGTCTTGCCGACATCGCTTACCTGGTCGGCCTTCCCGTGCGAGGCGAATTGGACCGGCAGCGAACTATGCTCGGAAAATTCGTGGCACAGATGGTCGAGCGCGGCTGTCAATCCGAGATCGTCCAATAGCGCGGGGCGCAGGTCGTGCGATATGCGGCGCACTTCGCCCAGCACGTCATTCAACTGACTGGCAGCGCGGTCGAATGAAACGCGCGCCGATTCCGGCTGCGCGGCGTGACCGCTCAACTTGACAATGCCGGATTCGATTTGCAGCTTGATCGATACCAGCCACTGGCTGATGCCGTCGTGCAAATCGCGCGACAGGCGGGCGCGCTCGTCCTCTTGCGAACGTACCACCCGCTGCGCCAGCACTTTCAGCTTGGCGTCGGCCACGCGGTACTCGCTGATGTTGAGCGCCAGTCCCGACAGCGCAATGACCAATATGCTGGCAATCGCGATCCCGGCAATCCACAGCATCGTGCTGTGAATATTCCCGGAGACCTGGGTGTCGATTTTGGTCAGTGCGCGATCGACATCGTCCAGGTAGATGCCGGTGCCGAGCATCCAGCCCCAGCGCGGCAACACCACCACATAGCCCAGCTTCGGCACCACCGTGCGGGTCGACGGCTTCTCCCACATGTAGCGTTCAAAGCCGCCGCCGCCGCCGGCGCGGGCCAGCAGCCGCTGGATCGTCGGATTGCCGTTGGCGTCGGTCAGGTCCCACAAATTGCGCCCGACCAATTCCGGCTGGCGCGGATGCATCAGGTTGGTGCCATGCAGATCGTAGATGAAAAAATAACCGTCGTCGCCGCCGTAATCGAGCCGCGAGATGATGGCTTTGGCCTCGTTCAGCGTGGCCGCATCGTTGCGGCCAGACTCGTATAGATGGGCAATCGAGCGGGTCGCGAGCGACACGTAATGCTCCAGCTCCGCTTCCTTGCTGGCGAGGTAAGCCGCCTCCACCGTGGCGCGCTGTTGTTGCGCAAGCAGCGTTGCCTGATGCCGCACCGCCAGCGCGATCGCACACAGCGCCAGGATGAGCGGCGCAATCGCCAGCAAATTGATCTTTTGCCTCAGCTGCATCGGATCGGCTTATTTATGAAGACGTGCATGCGTAAATTTTGCCGATGGAACCAGCCCGGTGGCGATCTGCGGCACTACTTGCACCGGAAAATTGTCCGGATTTCAGGCGGGCGCTCTTTCTCTCTCGGAAAAATTGCGCCAAACAGAAAACTCCGCTGGCGATCTCAAAACTCTTCCCAATCATCGCCCGCCGCCGGCGCATTCTCCACCCGTTTGGGCTGGCTCTGGGCGATGGCCGGACGCTTTACCTTGCTGACGGCGGTTCTGGCGGCGGGCGCGGCAATCGCCCGTGCAGTGGTTGCAGGCCGGCTTGCCGCCTTCAACGGTGTAGCGACGGCGGCATGCGTGTCGAGCTTGAACACGCTGACCNNCCCTGCGACTGCTCCTGACTGGCGGCAGCGATTTCCGCCATGATGTCGGTGACCCGCTTGATGCTCTCCACCACCTCGTTCATGGTGGTGCCAGCCTGGTCGACCAACGTGCTTCCGGCATCGACATTCTCTACCGAGTCGCCGATCAATGCCTTGATTTCCCTCGCAGCTGCGGCGCTGCGCTGAGCCAGGCTGCGCACCTCGGCGGCCACCACGGCAAAGCCGCGCCCCTGCTCCCCCGCGCGCGCCGCTTCGACTGCGGCATTGAGCGCTAAAATATTGGTTTGGAATGCGATGCCGTCGATGACGCTGATGATATCGACGATTTTTTTCGACGAGTTATTAATCGAGGCCATCGTGTCGACCACTTGCG
>PKWO01000572.1 GCA_003132085.1 Oxalobacteraceae bacterium
GACCGGCTCCGGCAAGTCGACCACGATTGCGGCGATGCTCGACCATCGCAATGACGTCCAGGCCGGGCATATCCTGACCCTGGAAGACCCGATCGAGTTCCTGTTCCGCAACAAGAAGTCGATCGTCAATCAACGCGAGATCGGCACCGACGCCAAAAGCCTGGAAACCGCGTTGCGCAATGCGCTGCGGCAAGCGCCGGATTGCATCTTGATCGGCGAAATTCGCGACAAGGATACCATGTCGGCGGCACTGGCTTATGCGCAATCGGGGCACCTCGTGGTTGCCACCCTGCATGCAAACAACAGTTATCAGGCGCTCACCCGCATCGTCAATTTCTATCCGATCGAAACCCGGCAATCGCTGTTGCCGGACTTGGCCGGATCGCTCAAGGCGATCATCTCGCAGCGGCTNNCAGATCAAGGAAGGCATTGAAAAAAGCCTGTCGCCCGGTTCGCAGACCTTCGAGCAGGCGCTGATGCAATTGATCCGGGACGGCGTGGTAACGCAGGATGAAGCGCTGGCAAACGCCGATTCGGCAACCAACCTGTATTGGCTGATCCATAATTCCCAAGGCGGCAAGAATGCCGAACCGGAACCGTTGCCCGCCCAGGAAGAAGGCGCAACCTTTACCGAATTTACACTGAACATATAAATGGCAATTACCCTGTATGGCATTCCCAATTGCGATCAAGTTAAAAAAGCCCGCACCTGGCTTGATGCGCATGGCCGCCCGCATGTGTTCCATGACGTCAAAAAAGCCGGCCTCACGCCGGCCTTGATCGAAGGCTGGCTGCAGCAGCAAGGCTGGGAAGTCTTGCTTAACCGCAAAGGCACCACCTGGCGCACGCTGCCGGACGAACGCAAAGCCGCCATCGTCGACGCCCACAGCGCCGCCGCGCTGATGCTGGAATCTCCATCCATCATCAAACGCCCGGTGCTGGCTGCCGACGGCGCCATCCATGTCGGATTTTCCGATGATGCTTATCAACAGATTTTCCAGAAATAAAGCATGAGCAAAACGCTGGCCCTGGCCGAACAACTGATTGCCCTGTCATCGGTCACGCCCGACGACAACGGTTGTCAAACCCGCCTGATCGAACTGCTGACCCCGCTCGGCTTTGCCTGCGAAGCGCTGCAGTCCGGCAATGTCAGCAACCTGTGGGCGCGCAAAGGGTCCGAACCGCCGCTGGTAGTGTTTGCCGGGCATACCGATGTGGTGCCTACCGGCCCGCTTGAACAATGGCAATCGCACCCATTCCAGCCGACCCATCGCGACGGCAAACTCTACGGCCGCGGGGCCGCCGACATGAAAACCTCGATTGCCGCGATGGTGGTGGCGGTCGAAGAATTCACCGCCGCCCACCCGCATCACAAGGGTTCGATCGGCTTCCTGATCACCAGCGATGAAGAAGGACCGGCCACCGACGGTACGGTCATGGTGTGCCGGCAACTGAAACAGCGCGGCGAGCAGCTCGACTATTGCATCGTCGGCGAACCGACCTCCACGCAGTTGCTGGGCGACATGATGAAGAACGGCAGACGCGGCAGCATGTCGGGGAAACTGGTCATCGAAGGAATCCAGGGCCACATTGCCTATCCGCAATTGGCCAGAAACCCGATCCACAGCGCCGCGCCGGCATTGACGGAACTGGTGGCCGAGCATTGGGACGAGGGCAACGAATATTATTTGCCGACCTCGTGGCAGATTTCCAATATTCATGCCGGCACCGGCGCTTCCAATGTGATTCCAGGGGAAGTCGTGGTCGACTTCAATTTCCGCTTTTCGACCGCCAGCACCGCGGAAGGCCTGCAACGGCGCGTGCAAGCGATCCTCGACAAACACGGGCTTATCTATACGCTGAGCTGGACCGTCAACGGCATGCCCTTCCTGACGCCGCGCGGCGAGTTAAGCAATGCGCTGTCCGCCGCGATCAAAAGCGAAACCGGCCTGGATGCCGAATTGTCGACCACCGGCGGCACCTCGGACGGCCGCTTCATCGCCCAAATTTGTCCGCAAGTCATCGAATTCGGCCCGCCCAACGGCAGTATTCACAAGATCGACGAGCATATCGAACTGCGCTTTATCGACCCGCTGAAAAACATATACCGACGTACATTGGAGAACCTGCTGTTGTAGAAACAAGCTTGACAGCGCAGCCTATTGTACCGGCGTCGCGTAACATCGACGCTGATGCCCGGTTCTTGAAAAAGCCGGATCAACCCTTTTTAGACGCACCTTGCCACCATACCGCCATGCCCGTATCCACATTCACCACCCTGCGCGATCTGCTGCGCTATGCAGTCACTCGTTTCAATGCCGCCAAACTGTTTTTCGGCCACGGCACCAACAATGCACTGGACGAAGCCGCCTATCTGCTGCTGCACACGCTGCACCTGCCGCTCGACCAATTGGAACCGTTTCTCGACGCCCATCTGCTGGCCGAGGAAGTCGCGGCGCTGCTGAAAGTGATCGAGCAGCGCACCACCGAACGCCTGCCTGCGGCCTATATCACCAACGAAGCGTGGTTGGGCAGCTACCGTTTTTACGTGGATCAGCGCGTCATCGTGCCGCGCTCATTCATTGCCGAACTGATTCCGGAACAATTTTCGCCTTGGGTCGCCGATCCGGCATCGATCACGAATATTCTCGACCTCTGCACCGGTTCCGGTTGCCTGCCGATCATGCTGGCCGATGCCTTCAGCAACGCCGCAGTGGATGCGGTCGACATTTCAGCCGACGCATTGGCGGTTGCGCGCCGCAATGTCGACGATTACGCGTTGCAGGATCGCATCACGCTGATCGAGTCGGATTTGTACGCCAACGTGCCGGATAAGAAGTACGACTTGATCGTCAGTAACCCGCCCTATGTCAATAGCGATTCGATGAGCCGGTTGCCGGAAGAATATCGGCGCGAACCGCAGATAGCGCTGGCCGGCGGCAGCGACGGCATGGACCTGGTGCGCAAGATTGTGGCCGGTGCCGCGCAGCTGCTGACCAACTCGGGCCTGTTGCTGGTGGAAGTTGGCCACGAACGGGAACATGCGGAAGCCGCATTTCCCGCGCTGGAATTGACTTGGCTGTCGACCAGCGCCGGCGACGATATGGCGTTCCTGGTCACCGCCGAGCAATTGCAGGCCGCGATGACGCGATGACGCGATGACGTGATTTGCGGGTAAGCTCGCGGCTCGTTGCAGGCGGCCGTCCGCCGTCCGTGCAGTCGATACCCAGGCGATACCGTCTTGCAGGCGAGCGCCCCTGTTTGCAAGCCGGCGACAGGTCATCGAAAACCGCTGCTTCCGCCTGCCTCACCCTGCTGTTCGAACAAACCGCACACCGGCATCTGCTCCATTGCCGGTTTTAGACTGTATACTTTCACGTTACACCGATTGCCAACCATACAATGATACGTTTTCAGCAAGTTAGCCTCATGCGCGGCATCAAGCCGTTGTTAGACAATGTCGACGTCACCCTTAATCCGGGCGACAAGATCGGCTTGATCGGCGCCAATGGCGCCGGTAAATCCAGCCTGTTCGGGCTGCTGCGCGGCGAACTGCATGCCGACCTGGGCAGCATCGATTTCCCGGCAAAATGGCGGATGGCCTACGTCGCCCAGGAAACACCGGCGCTTGACCGCGCTGCCCTCGACTATGCGATAGACGGCGACATTACGTTGCGCCGCCTGGAAGACGAACTGGCGTTCCTGGAAAGCGAACCCGAGAGCAGCGCCAACGGCATCCTGATCGGCGAGTTGTATAGCGCGCTGGCAGACGCCGACGCCTACACCGTGCGTTCGCGCGGCGAGCAGCTATTGACCGGCCTCGGTTTCACGATGGACCAGATGCAACAGCCGGTCGCGAGCTTCTCCGGCGGCTGGCGCA
>PKWO01000085.1 GCA_003132085.1 Oxalobacteraceae bacterium
GGACGGCGTGCATTTATGCGAAGCCTACCTGCAGCATGTCGGCATGCCGTCGCTGTGCGTGGTCGGCGAAAGCGCGTGCGGCCATCCGGAGGTGGCGCCGATACTGGCTCGCTGCGAGGCCGGACGCAGCGCTTGCGTGGTGTTGCCGGATGCGCTTTACCATGGGTTGAGCCAGGTGGAAAACGGTGTCGAACTGTTGTTTGTCATCGACACGCCGCCGGCGACGGAAACGCCAGGCCTGAAACGCGCGGCGGTATTGCTGGACAATCTGCAAGACCCCGGCAACCTCGGCTCGATTTTGCGCAGTGCCGCCGCCGCCGGCATACGCGACGTGTTTTGCAGTCCGGGCACTGCATTTGCATGGTCCCCCAAAGTATTGCGTGCCGGCATGGGCGCGCATTTCCTGCTGACGATTGCCGAGAACATCGATTTGCCGCAGTTGGTGCGGGACGCCAAGCTGCCGGTGCTGGCTACCAGTTCATACGCACAACATAGCGTGTATCAACTCGATCTGAAACAACCGGTGGCCTGGCTATTCGGCCACGAAGGGCAGGGCGTCGACGCGGAACTGCTGGCGTTGGCCACCCATCAAGTTGCCATCCCCCATGTGGGTGCAATTGAATCGTTGAATGTGGCAGCGAGTGCCGCGGTCTGTTTCTTTGAACAGGTACGGCAACAGTTGGCTTAAACCTGGCGCCGCAGGGTGACGCACGGTAACGCTTATGCGGGCTTTCATTCAAACTCGGTACACCGGGTATAGACCAGCCCTGGCGCTAGGCAGCGCTCCTCCGTTTGCAGCGCCGAAACAGACTCACCCGGCAATATGTGCTCGAATTGGTAGCGCATGCCGTCGATGACAGCATACCGATAAATAGGCAAATCGCGGTAGCGCCCGATCTGTTCGCTGACCTTGTCGGCGCGATCGAAACGAGCGCCGGATAGCGCTGCCGGCATCGGACCCGCTCTCGGGCCTGGCGATTCAATGTCGGATTTCACTTGATTCAAGCCGTCACGCAGAGCCCAAAAGAAGAAAATCAATCCAGCCCACAACAGCAGTTCGATCACGATAATTCCCACAGCATCCTCCTATTGCCTCTCTTACTTCTTTATAGGCAATTTTTCGGAAATATGTAAGTTTCTTTGCGTAAAAATTCGCCAGGCGAGCGGGTTGGATGAAATCCGGCAGAAGCGTTGGATATTCGGTTCAATACACGCGCCTATCCGATTTTATTTCCTGCAAAATCATCGTCGCAATTTCCTCGATCGACTTGGCGGTGGACGACATCCAGCGAATTCCTTGCTGTCGCATCATCTTTTCGGCTTCGTTGATTTCGTAGCGGCAATTTTCCAAGGACGCGTATTTGCTGCCGGGACGGCGCTCGTTGCGCACTTCGGAGAGCCGGTCGGCGGCGATCGACAGCCCGAAGATCTTGGTTTTGAACGGCAGCAGGCCGTTTGGCAGCTTGCCGCGCTCAAAATCTTCGGGGATCAACGGATAATTGGCGGCCTTGATGCCGTATTGCATCGCCAGATACAGGCTGGTCGGCGTCTTGCCGGAACGCGATACGCCGACTAGAATCACGTCTGCCGCGGCCAGATTCTTGTCCGATTGGCCATCGTCGTGCGCCAGCGAGAAGTTGATCGCCTCGATGCGGTTCTTGTAGGCATCGGAATCGGCAATATTGTGGCTACGCCCGATCGTATGCGTCGATTTGATCCCGAGTTCCTGTTCCAGCGGCTCGACGAAGGTGTGAATCAAGTCCATATGCATGCCTTTGGACTGCCGGATTACGGCCGATAGATTGGCCTTGACCAGCGTAGAGAAGATGATCGGCCGTTTGCCGTCTTTCTCGTAGGCATGATTAATTTCCCGTACTGCGCTATATGCTTTGTCCAGCGTGTCGATAAACGGCAGACGGATTTGCTTGAAACGCAGCTCAAATTGCGTCAATACCGAGTGGCCGAAGGTCTCGGCGGTGATGCCGGTGCCGTCGGACACGAAGAATACGGTGCGTGCCGCGAGTGAAGAAGGTGGGGGCAGGTACTCTGGAATGGTGTTCATGATGACATCAGGACAATAAAAAAGTGAGAATGGTGTAAGGCAAAGTCATGTTGCACCCTGTAAAATGGCGAAGACGAATTGACTAGGCTCATACCCAAGAATAACAAAAACAGGCGGGTACAGGCGCAAATGAAGATTTCTTATCATCAAACTAGAGGTTGTTATGTCCAACGCAGTGCTTTCAGGGGTGACCCCAGGGGTGACTTACGTCGCTCCACTTGAACAATTAAGGATGACGGACGTTGAGTCTGTCGGTGGCAAAAACGCATCGCTGGGGGAAATGATCAGCCAATTGGCTGAAGCGGGAGTGCGGGTACCAGGTGGTTTTGCCACGACCGCCCACGCTTTTCGCGATTTCTTGTCGCATAGCGACAACGGCGGGCTGCCGCTTGCCGAGCGCATCGCGGACCGATTGGCGACGCTCAATATCGACGATGTGCGCGCGCTTTCGCAGGCCGGTCAGGAAATCCGGCAATGGATCGTCGAAACGCCGTTTCAACCGCGTCTCCAACAGGAAATTTCCGATTTTTATCAAAGACTTGTGTCGGACTCCTCCAGTGAAATGTCATTTGCGGTGCGGTCCTCGGCTACTGCCGAAGACTTGCCGGATGCGTCTT
>PKWO01000494.1 GCA_003132085.1 Oxalobacteraceae bacterium
CACAAACGGAGCGCAGCGCAGTACGGAAGACAGGGGATACCCCTTTTGCGGGCGCGAGCGGGCGGAGTCCCTTAGGAAGGGTTTCTAAAGGGTAGCGCCGCAACGATCCGCTAAAGCGGCGCCGCGGCGCGCGCCCTGCCACATAGCTCTGACAATCCCTCTGAACCGCATCAAGGAGTGTCAGGCAGATTTGTTCGCGGACCGGACCTCATCCGTCACGATGCGCGTCAGCCAGCTACGGCTGTGGTTCACCGAACAGGCATTCGGTTTTCTGACGGGCTGTCCAATGGTCATCTCCACGCCGGTAACCATTGTGGCGATCGGTTAGCACCGGCTGGTCCTCGCAATCGCCGTCAATCGGCCAGAGTGTCACGCGGTCAGAGTATTCCGGTCGCAGTTCGCCACCATTTTCGGTTCGGCGGAAAAGCTCGTGCCAGATCATCCAAGGCCCCGTGAGTTTGTAAATGTCATATGCAACATGTGCCTGCCCCTCGGCGTTTTCGGCAGATCGATGCGCCGCTAGATTAACAAGCGCTGCGCTAACCAGCTGGTCCAATATCTCCGTCGCCGGACGTGCTGCAAGAACGCCGTTCAAAATCGCGGTATGCCGATCAATCGTAGAATAAAAACTCTCATCAAATATTACTAAATCACAACTTGCCAGCTTATCAAATACGAGCGAAAGCTTGTTACAATCGCCGGGTGCACAATGCATATCGACATATAGACCTCCGAACTCTCGCAATAGAACGAGTCTTGCAACATCTGATCGACAGGCCGGAATGCGTATCTCTTCAAATAGGCGTGCTGCCTCTTTTCCCCAAAGAGACAGAAGCGGCACAACATCCGCGTCTGAAAAAAGACGATAATCCGGCATTCTCGCAGTCCATTGATCGACGCCAAGCTGAGGCTTCCATGTATTGGCGCCGCGAAAGCCATCGGTCCAATAACTAAAGACGCGCATGTTTTTTCGTCCTCGAGTCGCGGGATCCGGATAGTGAAACCCAGTTCATGCAAACGGACATATTGTCGCTAGCATTATCACATGTGCGCGGGCAATCCGAATCGGATAGGTATGATCCCAGACATTGATAAACAACGAACCAATCGCTAGCAGAATTCAGAGGTGGCCGGCTTTGTTGGAACACCGTTTCGCTTTCTATAAGTGGAAGCTCTGCCGGGTTGTTGGATAGTATTCCGGCATCTGGGCGTCGCGCAAGGAGTTCAGGCAGAAATTCCACGTATCCCAGTGTTCGAATTTGGCCAGCCACCTTTTTCCACACCAAACTCAGGCGCCGAGCTTGACAACGACGATATAATTCATTATAATGTATTTGATGTTTGCGGTAGATGGAGGATAAGCGCATGACAGCCAGGACGGATAAGAAATCGCCCTACCGGTCGCCCACCGTTGTTCGTCTGGGAAGCGTTGCAGGCACAACCTTCGGGAACAATGTGGCGTTTACAGACGCTGTCGGAAACACGTCAACCTTCTACGGAAATCCCAACAAACCCTAAGCCTTACGAGGACGTGGGATTTAAAGAAGAATTGGAATGATCCAAGCGTCGCCCTTTGTGCGAGAGGCCGAGGTTGACGGTAATGTCACGCTCATGGATTTGTCACGGGGAGATTATCTCTCGTTTGATCCGATTGGCTCGCTCATCTGGAAATACATGAGCAGGGGCCGCCACGATGACAGCGAGATTTGCGACTTGCTTTTTCATCAGTTCGATGTCGATCTTGATCGCTTGCGTGGGGATATTCAGGTTTTCCGAACCGAATGTCTGGCTAAGGGGTTGCTGTGCGACAACGGCGGTTCAGAGATACAGTCCCGACGTAGGCCACTTACCCGAATCTTCGGGCCGTCCTTCACAGCTTGGTATTGGCTCCTCGAGATTTCGCTGAGCCTGAAACGTCACGGATTCGCTGCGACATACACACGCGCCGTCAATCAAGCTCCGGAGGTGACCGGAAAGCCCGATTTAGACCGGCTCGCAATCGCTGCAGCAGCATTTCGCCGAGCGGAGATTTTCTTCGTAGCGCGGCAAGCACCGAATGACTGCCTGTCTCGGTCGCTGGCCCTCTTCGCATTCTTGAGGGCAATGGGTTTGCCTGCCGAACATAGGATTGGTTACGAGCCCTACCCGTTCAACGCCCATGCATGGGTGGAATGTGGCGGCAGCGTTGTTTTGGATGCTGATCGTCGCTCAAGCCTGACGCCATTTCGTCAGATAGCATGAGGAACTTTTTCGGGCGTTTCGCCAAAACGGAAAACGAACTCCTGGAAATTCCTGCCGCGCCCGAGATCGCGAACCTGTGCTGTTCGGTCTTGTTTTATGGCCATATCGCCAATCGAACGGACCTTCTCCGGGAATTTCGCGTTACGGCGGCCGCAGGTGACGCCGACCTCATTGCATGGGCATATCGAAGATATGGCAGCGCGTTTCCCACACACGTCTTTGGGGAATACGCCGCCACCGTCGTCGATCATATCGACAAGTCTATT
>PKWO01000073.1 GCA_003132085.1 Oxalobacteraceae bacterium
ACTCACGGTACAAAGTGAAGCTGTATTTGGCCAACACAACAGAGCAACCTAGAGGCGAACTAACCGGGAAAGATAGCCCCAGCGCAGGGAAGGTCAGCTAAGCAGCTTTCGATCCTAGTATTATCGTTTGCCTGTAGCTGCTCACAACTTTTAGAGGAGACATTTGTGGCTAGTATGAAGTGTCCGGCTTGCGGGAAAGCAACCTCCCTAAAATCACATGTTCAAGTGCGGAAAATGTGGGGATGCTCGGTGCAATCAGTGCAAAACTCCTGACGGTAGAAGAACAGTACCCGGCAACTACGACCAAGCATATAGTTGCGAAGCCTGTCATACGGCCCACTCAATACAACGAATGGGTTAATAGTAAAGTCTGCCATGATGGACTGCATTACTTCAATAAAGGAAACTCTTTAGTTTCCAATAACGATAAGGACGAGACCATATGGGCAGTAATGCCGATGCAGACTTGGTTAAGAACACAACGATGGACGGTATAACCAGAATCTATTTGATAATTGTGGGTCTGGCTATAACGGAGGCATTGAAGCGCACGTTTTCACTGCAGCCTGGCGATGGTGCCTTTCTTGGACTAAGAATAGCGGAAACGTCCCACTTGCTTCAATTGGTGCTGTTTGTAGGCTTTATTCCAACGGTCATTCGGTTTGCGCATGGCTCGATACTCCATCTTAAAGCTCTTGCGACAGGACAAAAATGGTGGTGGGATATGTTCGCGTTGCTGTCGCAAGCAATCCTCTTTTATATTGCAGCAATCGCCATTGGGGATTTGAGCTATTTCTTAATCATATTGCTCATAGTTTTTCTGGTGGATACTTTATGGATTTTCTTCCTAAAGTGGATCGATAGGGAAAGTGAAAAAGACATTCCTAAACAATGGTGGATAAGTAACCTCTTGCTAGTTATTGGTTTGATCGGGCTAATTGTCTGTCCTTCACTCTCGAATGCAGTTATCGTCACAGCGCTTTCCATTTCGCTGATATTGTCAACGGCAACTTAAAACTGATACAGTTTTCGCGGCATCGGCAATTGAATATTGATACACCAGTTTGTGGTGGTATTGATGTGTCGGACCGCGATCAGTCCAGCGTAGCCTCCTTTCCTGTAGACGCCTTTTTTGCCATCACACCAGCGCGTCGTTTATCACGCAGTCGAAAGCTGTCCCCCTGGATTGGCACGACATGGGCGTGATGCAGCAACCGGTCCAGCATGGCTGCCGTGAGCGTGGCGTCGTCAGCAAAGGTTTGATCCCACTGACCGAACGGCAAATTGCTGGTCACGATCAAACTGCCGCGCTCATATCGTTTGGCGATGACTTGGAAGAACAGGTTGGCCTGCTCCCGGCTCATTGGCAGATAGCCGATTTCATCAATGATCAACAGCCGGTACGGATTGACGAATCGTTTTAGGGCATCGGCCAATTGGTTCTGGCGATGCGCCGTGGTCAGAATCATCAGCAGGTCAGCCGCCGTAATGAAGCGCACCTTGATGCCTGCCTGCGCGGCGGCATAGCCCAGTGCCACGGCGATGTGTGTCTTCCCGGTGCCACTTGGACCCAGCAGCACGACGTTCTCGCTACGTTCAATGAAGGCCAGGCTGGCCAGTTCCTGAACCTGCGCCTTTGGCACGCCGCTGGCAGCGGCGAAATCGAAGCTGTCGAGGGTCTTGATGGCAGGGAAGCTGGCCAACCGGGTGAGCGTTGTCCTTTGCCGGGATAGGCGTGCCGTTTGTTCGGCCTTTAGGACCGACTCCAGGAACTCGGTAAGGCTGATGTCGTCAGTGATCGCCTTTTGTGCCAGATGGGGCAAGACGTCGGCAATGGTCGTCAGCTTGAGCTGGGCACACAGTTCGGCAATACGTTCATGCGCGATGTTCATACGACCACTCCCATCACCTGGTCATAGACCGAGAGCGGGTGCTGCAGCGGCGCGAGCCAGTCATGGAAGCGTTCGCGCAATTCCTGCCCGCTTGCCGGAACAACTGCCTTGACCAATGCCGGATAGTGGGGCGGCAGGCTTTGCAACGATGGCCGTTCCGCGACCAGTTGGTCGCCGGGTTGCAGCTTGGTAGTCCCATGGCATCGGACATGCGCGACTTCCCGCAACCAGCGCCAGACTTCAGTATTGGCCGTGACCACATCCAGTTCCAAGCCGACCGACTTGAGCCGGGCCACGAGCGGCACATAGAAACTGCGCCGAATATAGCCATTCATACGTTCGACCTTGCCCTTGGTCTTGGCACGGTAGGGCCGGCACAGTTCTGGCCGGAACCCGTAATGCCCGGCAAAGTCCAGAAACCCAGGCTGGAACCGATGCTGCTTAGGACCATAGGCATCGCGCTCGATGACCACGGTCTTCATGTTGTCATAGAGCGCCCGGCGCGGCACACCACCAAACCAGGTGAAACAGTGGGTATGGCATGCGAGCAGCGTATCGAGCCGCATGTCGGATACGAACTCGACATAGCTGGCCCGGCTGTAGCCGAGTGTGGCGACAAAGGCGAACAGGCTCGCGCCCTTGCGACGCCGGAATTCGATCCAGTCGACTTGCATCTGGTCGCCCGCGGCGGTCTCGAAGCGCACCAGCGGATCGGGCGCCCGAACCGGACGCAGGGTGGCGACAAAGCTGCGCACCGTGCGTTCGCTGCCGTTGAACCCATTCTCCCGGATCTCGCGCCAGAGGACCGTTGCAGGAATCCATTCAGGTGCTGCAGCGGCCACGCGTTGTTGAAGATAGGTGGCGAATGGCGCTACCTTTGTCTCGCGACGAACGCGCTCCTGGTAAGCCGGTGGATCTTCACCATTTAAATATTTGCGCACAGTGTTGACCGAGCATCCCAGTTCGCAGGCTATGGCACGAAGGCTCTTGCCTTGCTTGTGCAATATCTTGATTTGCATGTATCCCTCGTATGAAACCATCGCCACTCAAAAAGCGACGATTATCCCTTCATCGAGGTGTATCAATTTTCACCTGCCGACCTGTGTCAATTTACAGTTGCCGATGACACTATAGGAACCAAATCATACCCGGCTACCCTGTAGCCTCGTTGTTCTAACAATGTCTCCCACGCTCTTTTGAAACCGATACGGTTTGGGTCGTCAAACAGTCCAATTTGTTCGGCAAAAGCAGTCAAAATGCAATATGTTTGCCGCTGTGGATGATCAACTGGGAGAAGGAGTTCTTTCCGATGCAGAATCGGAGGGTTCAGCGAGTCGGCATAAGTTCTATGGCGATACGTTCCCGTTTCTAGGTCGACAGTCCAGTAGTTGGCAAGAACCGGGAATGCCTCGTCAAAGAATGCCGGATAGTCAAGCAACGTGAGCGAATTAGACTTATCCGAAAATTTAATGACGTTAAATTGGTTACCCAGACTCGTCTCGGTGATCAGAGCAGCTGCTCTTATCTGGTCATGCTGCAGAGGCGGAAGCGCCTCCACAATCTGAACGTGATAGTACGTATGTAATCCGACTTTCTTGCTTGGTAACAAAGGTTGCATCGGTCAGATAAGTCTATTTATTTTAAGCGGCTCAAACATATATTAACCAGGGATTACTTTCGTCTGCAGAGGGGTCTTCGCAAATTGATTCGCTGATCACCTTTCGTCAGGCAATTTCCAAGCTACAAAGTTGCTTAGCGCATCAACGCTACCAATAAGCTCAGGAGCACGCTGTAGTCGATCAAGCAAATTGGCCCGCTCATTCTCCTCCAACATCGCGGCCTGCCGCTCAACGTCCGAGAAAAACTGCTTGATGCGGTTCGACTCCGCCCACTGGTCAATAATGTGATTCAGGTCACGACGACAATGCATGGAGCAATCTGTAGTTGCTTTGCAAAAGCCAATATCGCAGCCTTACTAAGGCCTAGCCATCATTTTCATCTCTTCAGAGAATCATCGTCGGGCGTCCCGGCGTTCCGCCGTCGGACTCGCGGGCGTTGCCCCGCACCTCGTGCCGAGTCACGGCCATGCGGCTTTGATCCCTGACGCCTCTGGCCCTTTGGGCCTGCGCGCGCCGCTTGCCGTTGAGGCAGTGGAGTGTGTGGGGTGGTCTTGCTGTTCCCTTCAATGTACCACGCCGTTCTCGCCGTCAAGGGCTGCGCGTGCCCTGCACGCTGGCGTCCATGCGGCCGTCTGCGACCCCTGACTGCTTGCGCTGCGGCGTGTTCCTCCGGTTCCAGGCAATTCCGCCCGATTCGGACTGGAGCACGATCATGTCGCAACTTACTCATTCTCTCGATTCTTCCCTTCTCGTTCGCGATGTCACCGGCGACTACCGACCGGCCAATGCCGACGAGGTGCTGCAGGCGGCGCAGCGTCTGCTCGCGGAACAAATGCGCAACTGCGAAGTCTTGAACTCGCCGCAGGTGGTGCGCGACTTCCTGCGGGTGAAGCTGGGGGCGCTGGAGCACGAGGTGTTCGCCGTCATCCATCTGGATGCACAGAACCGTGTCATCGAATACGTCGA
>PKWO01000236.1 GCA_003132085.1 Oxalobacteraceae bacterium
CACACCGACGCCATCTGATAGCGCCCCGCTTCGACGATGGCGCGGCACATGCTGTCGAGCAGATCCTGCTCGTCCGTCGCGCGCAGCATGGCGCTGTTGCCCGCGCTCAAGGTTTTCAGCGCGCGGCTGACATGCTCCAGTTGGCGCAGGCGCTGCTGGAGCTCTGTGTTAAGTTTCTGGATTCTTTCCTCTGCGTGCTTGCGCTCGGTGATGTCTGTGCTCAGCACGTAATAGCCGACCAGCCGGTCTTGGGCGTCCCGCCTGGGAACATAATTGGCAACCTGCCAGACACCTGGGAACGGTTGCCAGTCGTAGCTTTGCGGCTGTCCTCGCAATGCCTTGGCGATAAGCGGGGCGGCGATTCCATAGCGCTCTTCCCCCAGAATCGCGCGCACGGTTTGACCTGCGATGTCGGTCTGCCCTGGTGCGAAACGTTCCCGGTACTGATCGTTGACGTAAACGTAGCGTTGCTGTGCATCGACATAGGCGATCATCGCCGGGACATTGCTGATCACGCTCCGCAGATGTTCTTCGCTCTCGCGCAGTTGAGCCGTACGCTCGCGTATGCGCTGCTCCAACAGTTCGTTCTGTTCGCGGATCGTCTGCCGGACTTGGTGCGAGACGGTCACATCGCGAAAGACGAGCACCACGCCGCGCACCAGTCCCTTGGCATCGCGTATCGGCGCAGCGCTGTCGGAAATGGGGCGCTCGACGCGATCACGCGAGATAAGCACAGTGTGATTGGCCAGCTCCTGGATTTCGCCGGTGGCCAGCGCCTTGGCCACCGGCACTTCGGCGGGCTCACGCGTATATTCGTTGACGATGCGAAATACCTCTTCGACTGTCCTGCCACGCGCATCCGCGAATGGCCAGCCGGTGAGCGCTTCGGCGACAGGATTCATGCGCGCGATGCGCCCATCAGTGTCCGTTGCCAGCACGCCATCGCCGATCGAGTGCAGCGTGGTGGAGAGATTTTCCTCACTGTCGGCGAGCGCACGCCGGCTAGCCTCGGTCTCCCGCAACTGGCGCCGGATCAACACAAAAGTGGCGCTAAGCAGCACCAACAGCGAGGCCGCGACCAGCGCGCCGGCCGTAACCATAGCTTGGCGCGCACGCAACTGCCGGGCACTGCGATCCTGCAGGAGCAGGCGTTCCTCATTGCTCATCTCGCGCAATAGGCCGTATGTGCGCTCGCGCGTTTCTTGCAGCGGAGCGTTTGCCGCGAATCCATTCACGGCGCCCTGGCCCTGGGTTTTACGCAACAGTTCAAGCTGCCTGGAAATTGCCAGCCGCTGATTTATTACATCACGCAGTCGCGTCCAGAGCTGCTGCTGGCGGGAATTGTCGGCCGTCAACTGCTTAACCCGGCTTAACAGGGTTTCCCGCTCCGCAATCGCCGCATCGCGTTCGGCGAGTCGCGCCGGGTCGCCCGAAATTCTGTAGCTTTGGGTACTAAATTCAATCTGGAGGGTATCTGACTGAGCGCCGGAAAGGATATCGAGCACTTCATGGGTATGCGCTACCCGCTGTGCCGCGTCGGCAGCATCTTGCGCCACCTCCCAGGTGCTGGCGGCGAGCCCCGCAACCACCAGCACGGCAGCGGTAAACGCAGCGAGCACCTTGGTTTCGAAACTAGAGTGTATTTTCACATAATCCCCGTCGATTTTTTTGGCCTGCAATCAATGAGCAAGTTCCACAAACTGTTGCTTATGCGGAACGTCGACCTTTTCCAATCACGCGATCTGGGTCGTCATGGGTCATTGCCACTATACATTGTATCGACGGGGTAAATCGTTTGCGCTTCAGTACGTCCAAGGCCGAATCTCCGACACGGAAACCACCTATTTTATTCCTTCATGGGCCACCCTACGGAAACGCGTTATTTCAATATAGACGATAATCGCGTTTTCATACAGCCTCGACTGATTGCAGACGTTCGGCGCTGCCATTTCGCGCACAGCAAGCCCCCCCAAAGGAGACATCCATCAGCAAGCCCAGTTTGGTCAATTTCGTTGACATGACGCAGGTCGGCTTTTAGGTGATGAGCTGTGCCTGGATTTTTGATGAGAATGCCAATCAAGACGTATAGCCCGCTCATGTCAAATCGGTTTCTGACTCAAGAAAATTTGGACGCGGCTGCACCCACCCCGGCCACATTCGGAATCGCCATGAATGGCGAGGTTTTGACCGGTAATGCCTGCGGCTGAACAGTCACTAATGCCCTTGATAAAGTTGCACTGCGGATTTGAATTCGCGTTTTGTAAAATGTGGTTCAACGCGTTTTAGTGGTGCTTTTTTACGCAGCGATTGACATCCCGGCGTTGTTGCCCATATGACTTATTTGCTCAGCGCCTGCATCACGCTATACAAATTTGATTTACCTTCAAATCCGATTCCGGTCAAATCCGGCATCGTAATAAATCCATTCTCCACCTTGATCCCATCCGGAAAACCGCCGAACGGCTGGAACAGGTCGGGATACGATTCGTTGCCGCCGAGACCCAGACCCGCCGCGATGTTCAGAGACATCTGGTGTCCGCCGTGCGGGATGCACCGGGTACGAGACCAGCCGTGCTCATGCAGCATGTCCAACGTGCGCAGGTACTCGACCAGACCGTAACTCAGCGCACAGTCGAATTGGAGCCAATCGCGATCCGCGCGCATCCCGCCGTAACGGATCAAGTTGCGCGCATCCTGCATCGAAAATAGGTTTTCGCCGGTAGCCATCGGCTTGTCGTAATAATTGCGCAGCGTCGCCTGCAACTCGAAATCGAGCGGGTCGCCCGCTTCCTCGTACCAGAACAGGTCGTACTGCGACAGCGCTTTCGCATAGGCGACCGCAGTGTCGAGATCGAACCGGCCGTTGGCGTCGACACACAGCTTTTGACCATCCTGCAGCACGCTTAAGATAGCATCAATGCGGCGCAGGTCTTCATCGAGCGACGCGCCGCCGATTTTTTTCTTGACAACGGTATAGCCGCGATCGATGTAACTGCGCATCTCATTTTTCAACGCTTCATGGTCCTGACCGGGATAGTAGTAGCCGCCGGCCGCATAGACGAAGATTTTTTTGTCCGGCGTACCATTGCCGTAGCGCTCGGCCAACAGCTGGAACAGTGGCTTTTCCTCGATCTTCGCGACTGCATCCCATATCGCCATATCCATGGTGCCAATTGCTACCGAGCGTTCGCCATGGCCGCCTGGCTTCTCGTTGGTGAACATGCAATTCCAAATCTTGTGCGGTTCAAGGTTGGTACCGGCGTCATTGAGCAGCGATGCCGGGTCGGCTTCCAGGATGCGCGGAATGAAACGCTCGCGCATCAGCATGCCTTGTCCATAACGGCCATTGGAATTGAATCCGTACCCCACCACCGGCGTGCCGTCCCGGACCACGTCCGTGATGACCGCCACCAGGCTTAACGTCATCTTGCTAAAATCGATATAGGCATTGCGAATCGGGGAACTGATCGGAATGGTTCTTTCGCGTATCTCGACGATTTTCATGGTGACGCAGCCCTTGCGTTGTTGACGTGGAGCCGTTAGTGACTGGCCACTTGTGCGGCGAAACACCGTAGTCTACGCATGATTCGAGGTTTATAATTCACTGCAATTCATATCATTATTTACTTTAAGTGAAAAAAGATCCAACTTCCGAATTTACTTTTTTCGTCTTGCTGGCAAAGACGGCCAGCCTGTCCGCGACCGCGCGCGAACTCGACATCACGCCGCCGGCGGTGACCAAACGTCTGGCACAGATGGAAGAACGATTGGGCGTGCGTTTGGTCAACCGCACCACCCGGCACTGCAGCCTGACTGCCGAAGGAGAACTATACCTAGCACATGCATCGGTCATCCTGGCTAACATTCGAAAAATGGAAGAAGCCGTGTCGAGCAGCCGTCTTGCGCCGAAGGGAATGCTGCGCATCAATGCCACGCTCGGCTTCGGCCGTACGTCGATTGCGCCGTTAGTTTCTGTGTTTGCCAAACAGAATCCTGACGTGGAGGTGCAACTGCAGTTGACGGACCGGCCGATCGATTTGGTTGAAGAGGCGTTCGACCTCGGAATCCGTTTCGGCGAATTGCCGGATACCCGGCTAAGCGCGCGCAAGATCATGTCGAATCGTCGCTTCCTGTGCGCTTCGCAAGCGTACCTGAAGAAATTCGGTCGTCCACAGTCACCGGAAGATCTGGTCCACCACAGTTGCATCATCCATCGCCAGAACAACGACGCATACGGCGTCTGGCGCTTGAGCCAAGACCGGAAAACCGATTCAGTCAAGGTGCGCGGAGCGCTGTCTAGCAATGATGGCGATGTAGTGCTCGGCTGGGCACTGGATGGGCACGGCATCCTCATGCGCTCCGAATGGGACCTAGCCAAGTACTTGCAATCGGGCCGACTGCAAGTGGTGCTGCAAGATTATTCGTTGGCGCCGGCCGACCTGTTCGTGTACTATCCCCGTCGCGATTATCTGTCCGCTAAGATGCGCACTTTCATCGATTTCCTGAGCGCCAGCTTCGAACATCAGGCACAGGCGACTCGGCCGTTGCGATAAACGTACCCAGGCGTTCAAACGGTTTTGTCGCATTCACGGTCGCATTCACGGTCGCATTAACGGTCGAATTAACGGTCGAATTAAAGCGCTGTTGCACTTTGAAATTGAATCCGCCTCCTATTAACGACGATCATAACCGCGGTCATGACCGCGCTCGTAGCCCCAAGCGTGATAGGGCCCAGCAAAATAGCCGCGATCCGGTACCACGATGCAGCCCGACAATGTTGTGGCGGTAATGACAACAGCCGCGAGAGTAATAATCAGCGAGCGAAGTTTCATGATGGTTCCAGCCGAAAAGAGTTGATATCACTCTAGAACGCACTGAAAGTGCTTGAGGCCGACAGCCGTTACAAAGGATTACAAGGTTTTAACATGACAATGTTGAACGATACGTCGCACATTTTTGCAAAACCTTTGCTTTCGATACCTCTGCGGAGGTAATCAATGTAATGGCAGCATGCCGCGTTTTTTTGCCACTTGGGCAGCATTTACAGGCAACGATTGATACCCATAAGGCGGCATCGTCGTGATTTCAAGTGCGCTTTTTCACGCGGAATTTATAGATACACGAAGCCAGCGCTGCTTGCCCCATAAACTACAGCCACTGCTATCAGAACGGATGAGATCAGAGCGATGAGACTGCCTCTGGTGGCGGATTCGCCGGATTGGACATCCTTCCAGCCAGTCAGCATGGGCTTGACCAGATTATTTTTTTTGAACCAGACATAAAAGAATACTGCTGCCACATGCAGGCCCATCAGAATCAGCAGAAAATTGGACAGTTGGTGATGCCAACCGGTAAGGCGGTCCGACAGCGCTTTGTCCACTAGCGCAAAGAGCGGACCGTTGAAAGCGATGTCGTCATTTGCGAATAGACCGGTGGCAGCCTGTGCGGCCAGCAGACCGAGCAGGGCAAAGACTGAAAGCGCGCCAAGAGGATTGTGGCCAACACCCTGCCATTGCCCCTTCAGATAAGTTCGAATTTTAGCCGGCGTGGGGGCGAAGTTCCGGAAGCGGGCGTGGGTCGAGCCGACGACGCCCCAAGTCAGACGGAATGCCAGCAGGCCAATAATCACCAAGCCGGCCCTGCCGTGCAACTCCATCCAATTGCCGCCAATTTTGGCTGTCGCGATAGCGGTGATGACAGCCAGAACCAGCGACCAGTGAAATATCCGGATCGGCAGATCCCACAGGTGGATGCGGGTTGGCGGCGGGTTATCTTTGGAGCTCATACTGCCGTACCTCCTTGATGGGCATATGTGTTGATTTTTTGAATCTTCATGAACTGTTCTTACTAAGAACGGCAGGGGTCACGAACAATTTTTTCCGCAAGAATATTTACTGTTTTTTCGGTGGTGGCGGAGCGATCCTATTTATCGTGCCGCCCTGGTCTTCGTAATCTTGCGAACCCGCTGCGCCGGCCACGTTGAAGCCGTTGCTGACCAGCAGGTCGCCGGCGGCTCCGGCACGGTGTGCACGATTCGACACGGTGATGATGGCGCGATCCTTGGGGATATACGCAAGGCTATTCTTCAGATCATCAGCCTGGATGTTCAGGAACACGGGGAAGCTTCCCTTTGATACTACTTCGTCGGGACGGCGCACGTCGATCACGATCACCTTCTGCGGATTGGCAAGCAACGCGTCAATCTGGGCACGACTAAGCTGTTTAGTCTTGTACGTCCACGGTTGCGCTGCCGCCGCTGCAGCGCCGCTCGCTGGAGCACTTTGTTGAGCTAACGCAAGCGACATGCCCATGCTTAAACTTAACACGACTGCCAACAGATTCTTCAGATTCTTCATGAATTTACTTTCGTTTTGATTGATTTGGTTTCGGACGCATACAGGTATCACCGTAGTTCGGCGGGAGCTTTCTAGTATTTTCGGTCGTCGCTCTACGTCGACCGGTGCCGCACCGTCAACTTTAGTTGAGCAACTATTGTGCCAATCGCGGCGCGCAGTTCGCAGGATGGTGATGATTGCGCTGATGGCGCGGCGCGTCGCAGGCGATGCTGTCAGATTAGGCTGCCTATCCAAATAGGCACCGCGGGTTTTCTCCTGTTTGATGTTCAGGTGATTTTCGAACACCGGTGTTGAATAAGCATCAAGGAACCAACTCGGATTGCTGCGTTAGAAACAGCGGTATTCCGGTCGTCTATTGACACCTTCGTCATAGTCTAAGACCTTGTTTTTGCGTGTCGTGAAATGGTATGGGAGAGCTGGCACGGTAGTTGCGAATAGGAGCTTCGATGGTGTTTTCGTCCTGTTGACCCATGGCTATTGAATTGACCCTTGGTGATGTTATTGAAAGAGGTCGTTGATCGGTCATGTTGCCTCAGGCGGCTGCGTATTTTGTCATTTTAGGAGTAATCCAGTGAAAAAGAATATTAGTGTTTCAGGAGAAAGTCGATGAAAAGCAAGAGCTTATATCTCGCCGTTCTGTTGGGTCTATCGGCCACAGTTTTCGCTGTGGCGGAGGATGAAAAGCCAGTCGCCGGCCACGCTAAAGCGTCGCCGAGCGCGACGGCGAAGCCTTGGGCGTATCAGCCGATACAACAGCCTTCCGAACCTTCGGTCAAACAAAAAAAATGGGTGCGCACGCCGATCGACGCGTTTATTCTGGCGAAGCTGGAAGCCAAGGGGATCAAGCCTTCATCCGATGCAGATCGCGGCACCTTTATTCGCCGCGCCACGCTGGACACTTGGGGTATTCTTCCAACGCCTGAGGAGGTCAAAGCCTTCGAGAAAGATCGTTCGCCGGACGCTTACAATAAATTGGCCGATCGCCTTCTGGCATCCCCTCATTTCGGTGAGCGGCAAGCGCGCCGTTGGCTCGATCTGGCTCGTTACGCGGACAGCGCCGGCTTTCAGAACGACAATACGCGCCCAAATAATTGGCGTTACCGCGATTATGTGATCAATGCATTCAATCAGGACAAGCCTTACGATCATTTTATTCGTGAACAACTGGCAGGCGATGAATTGTATCCCGACAGCCAGGAAGCGAAGATCGCCACCGGTTACCTGGCCGGGTACCCAGACAACAGTAATTCGCGCGACCTGGTTCAAAGAAAATATCAGATCGCCACCGACATGACCGATTTGGTCGGTGAAACCTTTCTGTCCGCCACGGTCGGTTGCGCAAGATGCCACAACCATAAGAGCGACAAGGTAAGTCAGAAGGAGTATTTCCAACTGCAGGCGTTCTTTGCCAATACTAGCTTTGACGAGAAATCGAAATTGGCAAAGGGCACCGAGACCGCGTGGGATATTGAATACCAGAAGCAGCAGGCCATTTACCAGGAGGCCACTAAGGATATCCGGGCGAAGCAAAGGGCGATTCTGGATATCGTCAGGGAGGCTGGTATCAAATATGAAAAAGAGCGCTATCTGACGGATAGCCGGGAATCGATTTTCAAGGCCGAAAAGGAATGGAACCCGCTTGATCGGTGGGTCAATTACCGCTATCAAACCGTTTCTAATCAAGGCGAGGTTGCCGGTTACTTGAAGCTATCTGCGGAAGACAAGGATAGTCCGGAATACAATCCGGCCAATCTTCCAAAATGGAAGGAATATCAAAAGTTGACGGAAGAGTTGAAGACGTTCGACAAGCTGAAGCCGACCAGAGGTTCTGTCAACATCACGACAGCGACGGAACTTGGGCATCCCGAATCGCCTCCGACCAATATACGTTTTACCGGCATCCACGAACGTCCTCTTGACGAAGTGCAACCGGGAATCCCTGCGCTATGGGGTGGCGATCAGGGCGTGAAGATTGTGCCGACGGAAAAATCGTCCGGGCGTCGTTCAGCGTTGGCGAATTGGATAGCCAGCCCGAATAATCCATTGACGCCGCGGGTTTACGTTAACCGTGTATGGAGCCAATACTTTGCAAGCGGAATTGTTCCCACTGTAGGGGATTTTGGTCGGGCAGGGCAAAAGCCTATTAATCCCGAATTGCTGGACTATTTGGCCGCCAACTTTGTTAAACAAGGCTGGAGTGTCAAGAAACTGCAGCGCGAAATCCTGCTGTCGAGCGTATACCGCCAGTCTTCGGCGGAACGGGCGGATGTGCTGAAGGTCGATCCGGAAAACAATTTGTTGGCCGTATTCCCTCGCAAGCGGCTGGAAGCGGAGGAAATTCGCGACTCGCTGCTTTATGCATCCGGTCAGCTTGACGACAAGGTCGGTGGTCCCGCGGTATTTCCGCCAATACCCGGGAATTTGAATCCTGGTAATTTGTGGGAGAAGTCTACGGATGCGAAGGATCAAAATCGGCGCAGTATCTATACTTTTGTGCGTCGCAGTATCCCGTATCCGCTGACGGCAAGTTTCGATCCGGCAGATCCGTCGAAGGCTCACCAAAAGCGAGCGGTGACTACTACGCCGCTACAGGCGCTCACCTTGTTCAATAGCGAGGTTGTGTTCGGTTGGTCGCAGGCTCTGGCGGGTCGGGTGATTCGCGAAGCCGGTAACGATGAAACCGCGCAACTGAACCGGCTTTACGAAGTGCTGTTTGCTCGCGAGCCGAATAAGGAAGAGAAAGTGGCGTTGAAGGAATTCCTCGCTGCCCAGCAAAAGGTCATTCTGCAAAAGGCATCAACCGGCAAGTTCGCGATTGCCGTTCCAACCGGATTGAAGGATACAACACAGTCTGATCCTGTGCGGAACGCAGCGTTTGTTGACTTGGTGCATACAGTCGCGAATTCGAACGATTTTGCCTACCGCTTCTAACCATTAACAATATTCGAGAGAAGGAAAAGCATCATGAGTAAAAAATCGCGTCGGGATTTTCTGGTCAAGTCGGGCCTGGGCTTCGGTGGGGCAGCATTATCCGGTCTGCTACCGGGTGGGGGTTTCTTCTCGGCTGCCTACGCCGACGATTTGGTTGACCCTCTTGCACCGAAAAAACCGCACTTCCCGGCAAAGGTGAAGTCGGTCATCTGGCTCCATATGGATGGCGCCCCAAGCACACTGGACTTGTACGATTACAAGCCGGACTTGATCAAACTGGCCGGTCAGGATATTCCAGCATCATTCCTCAAGGGGATCAAGACCAGCACGCAAGGCGGCGTCGGCAAGCTGTTTGCGTCGAATCGGACCTGGAAGCAATATGGTCAGAGTGGGGCGTGGTTTTCCGACCTGGTTCCAAACATTGCCGAGCATGCCGACAAGATTACGTTCATCAAGTCCAGTGTGACCGTTGGTGCAACCCACGATATTTCCATCCTCAAACTGAATACCGGCGACGTGAATCCCGGACGTCCGTCACTTGGCGCGTGGGTGACTTATGCGCTGGGTTCTGCCAACCCCGATTTGCCGCCGTATGTCGTGCTCTACAACGGCAAGAACGAGCCGCGCGCCGGTGGGGTGAACTGGAGTTCCGGCTTCTTGCCAGCCGTGTATCAAGGTACCGCATTCCGTCCCGGGTCCGAGCCGATTCTCTATTTGGCGCGACCCGAATTGCAGTCGGCGGACGAACAGCGCGCCAATCTTAACCTGTTGAAGCGTCTTGATACGCAGAGTGCGGCGCGCTATCCGGCTGACTCGGAGTTGAAGGCACGTCTGCGCTCCTACCAATTGGCAGATCGGATGCAGGTCGCGGCCCCAGCAGCGGTCGATCTCTCCAAGGAGACCGACGCAACCAAGGAACTTTATGGTTTGAACGATAAGGTCAGCGAAAGTTACGGCACCTCGTTATTGCGGGCCCGGCGCTTGGTGGAACGCGGTGTGCGGTTCATTCAGGTGGTTTCCGGCGGACCGGAGACCTTGACAGAAACCAGTTGGGATGCCCACAGCGATCTCGAGAAGAATCATGGTGTAATGGCCAAAATGGTCGATAAGCCGATTGCCGGACTGCTTGCCGATTTGAAGTCGCGTGGCTTGTTGGATTCGACCCTGGTGGTATGGACCTCCGAATTTGGTCGTACTTCGTACGGCCAGAGCGGGAACGGTCGCGACCACAATCCTTGGGGCTACACGCAATGGATGGCCGGCGGCGGTCTCAAGGCTGGTTATACCTATGGCGAGACGGATGAGGTCGGACTGCAAACCGCAGACAAAGACAAGGCGGTGGATACCTATGACATCCATGCAACTGTTCTTCAACTGCTGGGCTTGGACCACTTGAAAACCACGTTCTTGAACAATGGTCGTTCGGAACGTCCTACAGTGGTCTATGGCAAGGTCATCAAGGATATCCTCGCGTAACTTTTGGCGGTATCGGCCGGATTAACCTGAAGGGTTTTCCTTTCGGGCTTTCCCGGCACGCCCGTTTCGCACCCATAAGCCTTCAATGGAACAATTTTCATGAGTTCAATATTTTCAAAGAAACATGTTTCACAATTGACGTCCATCGCGCTTAACTTTTATGTCAACGTCCACAGCGCCGAGGACAAGAGTGGAGAGATTTGCGGGCAGCTAAAACCGTAAGGACCGTATTGTTGCCCTTTGGGAATGGGGACAGCATCGCTGTCTCCCTTCTCATTGTTCCTGTTTGTAAAAGAAGTATATTCATATGCGTAACTTAATCATGTTTTTTGGGATTTTTGCGGTACTGACGGCTAGTGTCAGTTCTGCCGAAATGGAATTAGATACCGACTTGATGCATGCGATCGAAGACACGAATAAAAGTTTATCTTCCAACATCGCGCTCAATGACGCAAAGGCTTCCACCTCAGATAGTAAAGAACTCAATCAGATGTTCGAACAAGTTGAAAGCTTTTTTGTGAAAAAGGGCGGTGCCGAGAATGCTGTGGAACTCGCAAAAAAAAGCAAGGATTTGACCATTGATATTGTGAAAGCAGTAGACGCAAAAAACTTTGACTCAGCCAGCAGTTCCGCCACCGCTCTTTCACGGACTTGCAGAACCTGTCACACGTTCTACAAGAAAGAGTAAAACAGTGAGGCGTTTTGTCTTGGTTTTCCTGCTGTCGAGTTCGATCGTGCTTCCCGTCGTGGCTGGCTCGGCTAAGGTTAGAACGGCTATCGGTGACAAGAAAGTGGACGTTCAACCGATCACCCAGGGAGATGCATCCGCGGGAAAATACAAATCGGAAAATGAGCGGTGCCAAGAGTGTCATGGCAGCGACGGCAACGCCAACAGCAATGGCCCTGAGGGAAGGGTCGCCAAACTTGCGGGTCAATATCCTGAATATATCGTAAAACAGATCAGAGACTTTCGAACCGGCGAGCGAAAACATGATTTCATGTCGATGATGGCGAAGAGTATAGACGATGCCGATCTGGCCGACATAGCAGCCTATTTCGCCCGCCAAAACAAAATGCACGGTGACGGTAACGGAGACAACGCGGTCGGGAAAGATTTGTTTGTCAACGGCAATGCGAGCAGAAATATTCTGCCTTGCATCAGTTGCCATGCGTCAGGTGGCACCCCTGTTGGAAACCCCAGATCGCCGGTGATTGAAGGCCAGGAGTGGCGTTACCTGGAGAAGCAGATGATCGATTGGAGAAGCGGCGAGCGCAACAACAGCACCAACGGTGTCATGAATAAAATTGCCAAATCACTGACTGATGCTGAAATACAAGCTTTGGCGGATTACATTTCCGGGCGGTAGCGAAGCTTGGATGCTGTAAAAACTTAACGATATCTACCATCGACACTTATTTAGGAACAAAAATATGAAGCGTTTTTTTCTGGTTTTCCTCTTAGCAAGTGTGATCAGTTTTCCGGTCTGTGCAGCACTGAAGGAAGGCGACGCTGCTCCCGATTTCGAAGCTCCAGCCTCGCTCGCCGGTAAGGCCTTTACCTTTTCGCTGAAAGACACGCTCAAGAAAGGCCCAGTGGTTGTTTATTTCTATCCATCTGCTTATACCGGCGGGTGCAATATTCAGGCACACACGTTCGCTGTCAACAATGAAAAATTCGCCGCCGCCGGAGCCACTGTCATCGGCGTGTCGCTCGACAGCATCGCTCGTCTGAACGACTTCTCAGCAGATCCTGACTATTGCGCGGGCAAGATTCCGGTCGCGTCCGATGTGGATGGCAAGATCGCCAAGTCCTACGAATTGGCCGTGCGGGAGGCGAGTGCGGGCAGGAAAGATACCCGCGGCGTTGAGATCGGTCACGGGTTTGCCGAGCGCACGACGTTCATCGTTACGTCAGACGGAAAAATAGCCTCTGCCATAGGTGGGATGGCGCCAGAGTTGAATGTCGAAAAAGCGTTGGAAAGAGTACAAAAGCTGGCTGACGCCAGGTAGATATAACCCATTTCAACAAAACATCGCGTGTCTGATCCGTCGGGCCGTATTCGCAGTCTCGGACCTTGCATGGGGCAGAGTCCTGTTTCACTCGATCTAAGGAAAATAATGAACAAACGTCTCAAAAATCTGCTTGCTTCCACGATGGCGATCGGCATCCTGGCCGCCTCGGCCACCACTCTGGCCCAGCAGGCTACCAAGCCGGAAACCCTGATTAAGTGGCGCCAATCGGTGTTCCAGGTGATCGCCTGGGACACCGGCCGCATCAAGGCTTCCGTCGAAGGTCAGTACAACAAGGAAGAAGTGATCAAGGCCGCCAACTCCATTGCGGCCATCGCCAAATCCGGTTTGGGGGCGCTCTTTGCGCCGGGAACCGAACAAGGCAAAGGTTGGCACGACACGAGTGCCAAGCCTGAACTGTTCAAGGATACTAAACACTTCGACGAGCTCGGCGTCAACTTCAGCAAGGAAGCGACTGAACTCGCCACGGTCGCCGCAAGCGGCGATGCCGCAGCGGTGAAAACGCAATTCGGCAAGCTAACCCGTACCTGCAAGTCTTGCCATGACGATTTCAGGGTCAAGGATTAATTTCCATTTTCTAATTTTGGAGAATTCCAATGCAGTATTCAAAATCTTATGCCGGGTCATTGCTGTGTGTTGCAGTGGCTGCTTTGTCACTGGCTATGCAGGTTAATGCACAGACACCACCTGCTGCGGCAAATGCCAGATCCACAGATCCAACAAAACCGTTAAGTTTCTTTGTCACCAGCGTAGGCGTCGGCAATGGGGCCAACCTCGGCGGATTGGCGGGTGCCGACGCACACTGTCAAAACTTGGCCGCTAGTGTCGGTGCAGGGAGAAAAACCTGGCGCGCTTACCTCAGTACGCAAGCCTTGAATGGCGAACCGGCGGTGAATGCTCGGGATCGTATCGGTCAGGGTCCCTGGTACAACACGAGAGGGGCTGTGGTTGCCAAAGACATCGCCCAGCTACAAGGTGATACCTTGGATTTGGCCAGGCTCGGCAACAATGTGAGCAGGGCTACCGTATTCACCGAAAAAAACGAGCCTGTCAAAGGGGGCGGCGACAAGCCAAACGAACATGACATTCTCACCGGTTCGCAACCGGATGGGCGGGCTTTTGCCGATGCGGCTGATCACACGTGCAAGAACTACACCAGCAATGCCGCAGATGGCTCGGTGCAACTCGGCCATTTCGATCGCACCGGCGGTGGCAATACGTCATGGAATTCCGCGCACCCCAGCAGAGGTTGCGGCCAGGATAATTTGGTGAGTACGGGGGGAGCCGGCTTGCTGTATTGCTTTGCGATTAATTAAAATTTTACTTGAGCGAGGGGGCGGCAGCATCACTGCTACCATACCCCTACGCTCTTTTCATCCCAAATTTTCCATTGGGATACACAATCTGCGTTTTCTTGAAACCGTAGATCTTCTTGTTCAATCTGGAACGAATAATTTCGCGCATCGATAGATCTGTGGTGGCGAACCGGTTTGGCTTATCCGGGAACCGAATATCAAATGCCGAAAACATTCGTTTTCATGTGTAGAGCTAGAAGATAGCCTACAACTGTGTCATTATCATTTTGCTAGCTTGTGGATAAACTACTTATCTTTCCAGATACGCCCGGCATGACGCTTTCCATTCGAGCGAAGGCGTTGCTGTTTCACGACCCTCGTTCAACAGCGTTGCTCGTGCAGGTTGAGCGCATTGCGCGTAGCGAAGCGACGGCATTGATCATCGGCGAGACCGGTACCGGCAAAGAATTGATCGCCAGGCATATTCATAGCCACAGCGAGCGCAAGGGTCCTTTTGTTGCGGTCAACTGCGGTGCATTCAGCGAATCGCTGATTGACGCAGAGTTGTTCGGCCATGAGTCGGGCGCATTTACCGGTGCTACGCAAGCCCGCGCCGGATGGTTCGAAGCGGCCAATGGCGGCACACTGTTTCTTGACGAGATTGGCGATTTGTCGCAATCCTTGCAAGTCAAATTATTACGCGTATTGCAAGAGCGGCAAGTGGTTCGTCTCGGTTCGCGCCGCCCGGTTTCGCTTGATGTGCGTTTGATTGCGGCCACCAACGTCGATCTAAAAAAAGCAGTGGCAGCCGATCGATTTCGCGCCGACCTATTTTATCGCTTGAGTGTAGCTACCATCGAATTGCCGGCCTTGTGCGAACGCCCGGGCGACATTCTCCCGCTGGCGCAACATTTCATCAATATATATCAAAGCAAGTTAAAGCTTGAGCAAGTCCGTCTCGCGCCGCAAACCCAGGCCGCGTTGCTGGCTTATGAGTGGCCCGGCAACATTCGCGAATTGGAAAATGTGATTCACTTTGCACTGATTGTCTGCCGGGACAATGTGATACAGGCGGATGATTTGAAATTGGTCGGTGCTTTGCATCGAAATATCAGCGCCGTGCAAAGCGCGGCTCTTTCGGCTAAACTGTCATCTTCGGATGTGCCGCAGCAACCTGCTGCAGCCGCCAATGAGCAAGCGAATTTGCTCACTCGCCTTGAGCGCCTATTCGGTGAATTAATCGACTCCGGTGAGTCGACGCTGTTTGACTCGGTTGAAGAAATCCTGGTTCGCACAGCCTTTGCTGGCTGCCACCAAAATCAGGTGCAGACCGCAAGAGTGCTGGGCATCAGCCGCAATATTTTGCGGACCCATCTGAAACGATTTGGTCTGATCAGGCTCGAGACGACTTCGCCGGCGTCAGGTATCGTCAATTTGGATGCACCGTCTGTGTCGCACTGAGACGCTACGCATCACCCGAAAATCTCCACTTTCAATTCCAGAGAGGTAGCCCCTACCTCTTTTCTTACGCAGCGTTCGTGATTGGAAAATTTGTGTTACTTGCATTTCGGTCTTCGCAGTATTGAGGGAGTTCAAAATACGGCAATGCAGTGGCGAAGACCACAGCGGTTTGTACCATCTGCATAATCAAGAGAAAGCGGGACCGGGAAAATTCCACGAGCCGGCCTCCATAAGCTACCTGTGTCTAGTCAGGATTTCCCTATCCGAGCTAGCGCCGATCACAGCTTGCCGCTAAACTGAACACCCAACCAACGTTGAATGGCCGGTGTATAGCTGTCCCATGTCTGGAGCTGGGGGGTGGCGTCGTTGAACAGATTCTTCGCAATTAGGCTCACATCGAAGTTTTGCTTGCTATTGCTCAATCCGATCGAAAAATCGGTGACGCTATGCGCGGGGATCCAGGCGTATTCAGAAAGCGATACGTCGGAGTTGTACTTGCTTGTATAGGCGGTGTTAACGCTGGTGTGGAACAACTTGTCGTGCCACACAGGAACCCGATAGTCGGCGCCGATATTGAACGTCAGCTTCGCCGCGCCCGCCAGCGTCTGGCCGGAAACACTCCGATAGGGCGCCGCTCCGGTGTAGCCGTTCTCTACAGGTTGCGCCGAGTTTGGAAAACTGACGTAGCGAGCATCGTTGTATGCGCCGGAGAAGCGGATATTGGTGTTCTGAACCCCGCCATACACCGCGTCGACTTCCAGCCCCTTTGATTGCACTTTCGGCGCATTGCCGGTGGCCGAAGTGTAATGGATGGTGCCGTCATTGTCGACGGCAGTAGTGTAGACATCGACTACCCTGACCGCTTGCTGATAGTTGTAAATGTCCATAAAGTAGAGATCGGCATTTACGGTCAGCTTTTTGTCGGGTAGTGCTGTTTTGAGGCCCCATTCAAACGCGCGGGTCCTTTCCGGCTGTGCGAGGTTCGATATGCCGTTGGTAAATTGCGAAATACCCCCTTTTTCTCCATATTTCCATGACACGTAAGTGGTGTAATTGTCGTTTATTTTATACGACGGAGCGAGGACCACAGTAGGTAGATTTCCTTTGTAAGATTGAGCCGAAGCGTTGTTGGACAAGACGCCGATTTGCCCGGCGCGCAACGCCTGGGCGCTGGCGACTTGCAGTTGCTGCGCGGCGGTGAGGCTCTTATAGGCAGCCCCCGCCACGCCGGTAATTTGTGTGCCGAAATATTGGTGGGCCACGCTATCGGCAAGGCTCAATTGCGCCGCCGAATTGTTTGCCGCAAGGGTGCCGGTACTGGTCGTTGCAAAGCCCCCTAATTGCACGCCATTGACTTGAACCGGATTCAACGCGGCGCCGTAGCCGTTATCGATAACGGAACTGCCGCCGGTGTTTTCCCTATCTTCATGCGAGATGCGCAGACCGGTAGTAAGCGTCAGCTTGTCCGAAAGATGCCAGTCTGCATTTCCGAAGATTGCGTCGTTCTTATTTTCGATGTCTTGCAGGCCCGCGGGTGAGCCATACAGCATCGACAGCCGATTCAGCGAGTTTTGCATTAGCAGTTGTCCGGCGGCGGTCGCATCCAATGTCTTGTATTGCGCATTGGTGGCATAAAATGCGCCGGCATCGCTACCCCATCCTTTATTGTAGTAATCGTTATTGCTATCCTTGAGAAAGTACAAACCGGCCTGATAATCGACGAAGCCACCGGGTTGTGAAGCGATCCGCAGCTCCTGGCTGATCTGTCTGAAATAATTCTGGAAGCCGCCGCTATTTGTAGCGATATCGAAAGGTGTTCCTTCATCGTTGACGGCATCGAAATAATAATCCTGAAAGGCGGTAATCGAGGTCAGCGTATGTTTGCCGAAAGTCCAGTTCAACTCTGCAGAGGCGCCATGGCTACTAGTGTTGAGTGGTTGCTGGGCATTCAAATCGACGGCGTTTTGACCTGCTCCATACAAATAGGTGCCAAGATAGCTGTAGCCGGCTTCCTGCGTGAACCAGCTCCGGGTGAGGCGGGTAGCGGCGTCGGTACTCAAAGGGTTGACGCTGCCATTGGCAAAAACGGTTGGAGTCGGCGTGTTAATCGTCGCGTTGTTTTGCGCCTCGCCGGCTTGTGGTTGCACATTCAGAGAAAAGCGGGCGTTGAAATCCGGACTCGGCGTCAGCAGAAACTGGACCCGGCCTGACACGCGGTCAGTGTTGGTGTAGGTGGTACCGTTATTGTAAAGGTTGAGCATGTTGCCGTCGCCCCTATCCACCGTGAAGTTGCCGCGCCACGCCAGCAAGTTGTCGATTATCGGGCCGCCGGCCGCCAGCTTGCCGACAAACGTGTCATTTTGACCGAAGGTGAGCGAATAGTCGGCGCTTGGTGTGAAAGAGGGACGGTTGGTGGTGATGTTTACCACGCCTAAACCCGTGCTCTTATTCCCTAGCGTACCTTGCGGACCCTTAATGACGCTCGCGGTATCCACATCCGTGAAATCGTAAGCGCTGACGAGAGGATTGTAAGCGTAGCTGACGCCGTCCACAGTAATGCCGACATCGGGATCCTGCGCTTCGGTCTGGCCTACTTTGCCGATGCCTCGAATGGAAAGGCCGTCTGTGCGCTGATTGCCGACGTTCCAGGTGACATTTGACAAACGCTGGGTAATGGCAGCCATGCTGGTCGCCCCCGTATTTTCAAGTTCCCCGCCCGAGACTATCGAGATAGCCAACGGTACGTCGTGCAGTGTCTCAATGACAGGCGCACTGTTCACCGTGACCTCACCCAAGGTCTGGGGTTCTTCCCGTGCAGGAATTCCTGTCGCGGCGACGTCCTTAGTGTTGTCGGCGGCAGCATTTTGTGCCGCAATGATTTGCTTCAGTTGAGCGATTTCCGCCTGCAACTCGGCGACGCTTGGTTCAGCTGCATGCAATGAACCTGACGCCAGGATGGCCATACCGGCGACGATGGCCGCGATCGGATTCAAGCGGAAAGGCGCTTGTCCAGGTTGAGGTCGCTGGCTTGCTGATCGGCGTGCAGGTGCTGTCTCAATACTCATGCAAAACTCCCTTAAACGATTGTGTAAAAGTCTCGTTTAATGCAAGTTGCATACCACTCATCGCCACACGCTTGTCCGCGCTATAGTGGAGAGCGACGAACTAAGGCGCCGCGAGATTCGCAGATAATGGAAGAGCGTCCACAAATGGAAGCTTCATAGCTATAGTTGCGGCGTGTCCCTCGCCTTCACGCAGTGTGCGCTGCCAGCCGAATGGATTGCTGGAACCGCCGCGTGTTTTCCCATACACACGTATTTCACAGCAGCTTCTCAGCATCATTTTTTGTTGGACACCTGTTCAATATCCAGCATGTGCCTACGCGTGCGTTGGTGAATTTGCAGCAGTAGTGTTGGCGTGCCGCACTTGAAGTTTTTCTTATTCTACGGCGAACGCCGCGCTTTGGTCTTGTAGACGGTTGGCACACTTTGTGCGTATAGATCGACAGTGTATCTGTGCGTGTGGGAAACCTTAGGCAAGATGAAAATAGGAGTATTCATGACTACAATGACTTTTGAAAGTGTTTACGCTTCACCGCGCCGCGCCGCTGCAAGGCGGAATCGTCCTTTACCGCGTGTTGTCGCCGACGGCAACCCGTCCGCAGCGATCGCGACAATACGCAACGTGAGCGACTCCAAGCGATCGCGCAATCGGATTGCATTTATCGTTGTGATCGGAATCATGGTCGCTTTGCATGCCGTGATCATTGCCGTATTCGATCGTCCCTTCGTGTTAGCGCCGCTGCCCGCAAAGGCGCCGCCGATGACCCTGGAGATTGCGCCGCCGCCACCGCCGCCAGTGATTCAACCGAAGCCGTTGCCGCAAGTCGCCGCTAAGCCGGTTGCGCATCAACCGCCGCCCTCGGTGCCGGTCGTGCAGAGCGTCGCTGAAACGACCGAGCCATCGGCAGACACTGTGCAAGTTGCCGTGGCACCGCCTCCCGCACCGGTTGCCGCAACGCCCGCGCCCGAACCCATTACAGAAGCGCGGGGCTATGCTGGCTACCTTAACAATCCGGCGCCGATCTACCCACCTGAGGCGCAAAAGCGAGGATTGCAGGGCAGGGTGACGCTCAAAGTTCATGTGCTCGCAAACGGGCAAGTCGACAATGTCAGTATCTTCAAATCCACCGGTTACGACATCCTTGATGCTGCCGCCATCAAAGCGGTTTCCGCATGGGTGTTCGAGCCCGCCAAACGCGGACAAACGCCCGTCGACGGTTTCGTCAATGTGCCAATCAATTTCAAACACTCATAACTATCTAATCTATCACTATGAATGATCTAAATTTAAATCTCATCGTCCAGGGCGCATTGTACGCACTGGGTTTGTTCTCTATCATTACTTGGGCTCTCATCGCCGTCAAAGGTTTTCAGCACTGGCGATTGGCGAAGCGTAACAGTTCCTTCTCCAAGCAATTCTGGAGCGCCAGCAGCCTTGACGCCGCGACCGCGCTGGCCAGCGATGCAAGCCCAAAATCGCGGCTTGCAAGCGTCGGTTTTGATGCGTTGTATGTGGGAGAAGGTAACAACGCCAATGCCGGCAATGATCTTGAACATAGCTGGGACCGGCAAGAATTACTGGAACGTCATCTACGCCAACAGATCCAGAAAGAGTATCAATCGCTGGAGAGCGGTTTGGCGGTGCTGGCATCAATCGGCAGCACGGCTCCCTTTGTCGGTCTGTTTGGCACGGTATTCGGTATCATCCACGCGCTTAGCGCAATCGGCAATAGCGCGACGGCAAGTATTGATGTCGTCGCCGGGCCTATCGGCGAAGCACTCGTAGCGACTGGAGTGGGCATTGCCGTCGCGGTTCCGGCCGTGCTGGCTTATAACTTCTACGTGCGTCGACTGAAGGTCACTGCGGCCGAGCTCGATAACTATGCAACCGATTTCGTCAACTTGGCGCAGAAAAATGGATTCCGGGTAACCAGGAGTGTGCCGCGAGTCGACCACAAAAAAGAGGTAAGAATCGCTGCCAGTGAAGGAGTGTTAGCATAATGGCTTTCTCGACAGGCGGAGGGGGCAGCGCTGACGTCCTCAGCGAAATCAATATCACGCCACTCGTTGACGTCATGTTAGTCTTGCTGGTGACCTTTATTATCACTGCGCCATTGCTTAACAATGCGGTACACATCAATCTCCCGAGGACGTCGACAACCTCACCGCCAACCCAGGTAAAGACGGTGACAGTGAGTATAGATGCCAACAGCCAGGTGTTCATCGACAAACGCGCGGTTGCGTTGACGGCGCTGGAGCCGGAATTGAAGGACTTGGTCAGCCACGATCCCGATTTGGCTTTGAGTTTGCAAGCCGACGAGGGTGTGCCGTATCGCGCGGTCGCGAAGGTCATCGCGAATATACAGCGCTCCGGTGTCAGTAAACTGTCGGTTCTGACCCAGCCGGGTGGATGATGAAGTGCTTCGGACCAATTCGAAGCATCGCATTCAACGGCGGTAAGTCAGAACCGGTCAGCCGTTGACCGCGCCGGTGTCGCCGACGGGTTGCAGCAGATCGGCGAGGGAAATGGTTCGTGCCACTGCGATCGCCGTGGCACGGGGCCGATCCTGAAACTAGAAAATCTCATTAGCAACATGTTTCCTGCTGACGGCCAGCGCCGCCGCAGCCGAACGTGTCTCCACGCCCAGTTTGACGAAAATGTGTTCGAGGTGCTTGTTGACGGTTCGTGGACTCATGCCGAGTATGTCGGCGATATCTCGATTTGTTTTTCCTTTGGCCAGCCACACAAGAACATCACTTTCGCGCGGTGTCAGCTGATAGCCTTCCATGGGAAGCGCTATAGGCTCCGGGCTGACGCATTGATCGAGAATAAGCAGCAGATCCCCGCTACGCTCACCTTTGGAAAATCGAATGCGCAATTCGGTGCCGAGCCCTTTGACCAGCAAAGGGGTAACCGGATCGGAATCTTCCGTTACGAAAAAGAGATGCTCATTCACCCATTCATATAGCAACAGAGGCAAGGTAGATACCTCCAAATCGGGATCGGAAAAATAGGCGTCGATCCATTCAACCGCCTTGCTGGTTTGCCAGATTGGTACGCCATCCCGATCCAGCACGATCACAGCGTGGGCCGATGCTTCACTCGCTGCGGTCGCCAGCGAGATCATGCTGGCGTTGCGTAAATGCGATTCGATCCGCGCGATGACCTCCCGCGGCCGGAGCGGCTTTGTCACATAATCATTGCCGCCGACTTCAAAGCCTTTCACCACATGTTCGGTCTCGGTGAGACCTGTCATGAAAATCACCGGTACATGTTTCGAACTGGGATGAGACCTGATGCGGCGGCAGGTCTCAAAACCGTCAATGCCGGGCATTACGGCGTCCAGCAAAATCAGACTCGGTGTAACATAACCGAGCCGCTCAATAGCGCTGAGACCATCGGTGGCAACTAGCACCATGTATCCGGCGTCGTCCAGTGCATCCGATAGTACCGCAAGGTTGTCCGGCACATCGTCAACGATCAGGATCACATGATTATCGGACGTTATCTGCGACATTGACGATGATCTCCTTGAGTCGGTTCGCATATTCGTTTAGACGAAAACGTTTCACCAGTCCGCGTAGTTCCGTGGTGAAAGCCAAGTGTGATGGGGATTGTAGTTCCAACTCAGCGAGCTTTTCAAGAATGCCTTTGATGTAGCCAATCGAGCCCAACTCAAGCAATGCCGTTAAATCCTCCACCGAGGGTATTGCTTCCGGCGCGGACGAGATGCTGACCGGCAGCGCAGGGCTAGCGATCCACTCAAGACGCAACTGTAGCTTGATCTTGGTAAGCAACTCCAGCAACAACACCGGCTTGACGATAAAGCCATCATGGCATGGAAACCCAGCATGCCCAGCTGGTATGTCGAAGGCATTGGCGGAGACGATGATGATTGGCAGTGTCGTGTTGCCTCTATCTCGAATGGCGCGACTGACTGCCCAACCATCCATCACCGGCATCGCGATATCAAGTAGTACGAGATCCGGTCGTTGCGAATCAATTTCTGCCATGCAGGCGGCGCCGCTATCGGCCTCAATGATGTCAAAGCCCATGGGTGTCAGCATTTCCGCAAGAATCTTGCGCTGCGCCGCCTGATCGTCGACTATGAGAATCCGCCTTCGCATGCCCGCATAGCCAGACATCTGATCTTCGAGTTTCAGCCGAGGACGCGGCGCATGGACTTCGGGCAGATAGAGGTGGAGCGTGAAGATGCTGCCGCTGCCGAGTTGGCTTTTAACAGACAAATCACCGCCCATGATTTGCGTCAGCATGTTGCTTATGGTCAGTCCGAGGCCAGTACCGATATCGTTTCGCAGATTGGCGCTGGCGCTGCGTTCGAATGGCAGAAAAATTCTTTCAGCATCTTTCTCGGAAATGCCGATGCCGGTGTCTTCAATTTCAAAATGTGCCATCTCGCGCACATAGCGCAGCCGCAGCATAACCGAGCCGGCATCTGTGAATTTGACTGCATTGGCTAACAGGTTGATCAGGATTTGGCGCAGCCGCTTGTGATCCGCGCGCACGACTTCAGGAACACGCCCGACAGGGATAAATTGAAAAGTCAGTCCTTTTTCGGTGGCCAGCGGTGCAAACATCCTGACGATCTGCTCCAGAAAATCGCCAAGTGGCAGTTCGTCCGATTCAAGGCGCATTTTTCCTGCTTCAATCTTGGCGATATCCAGCAGCCCGTCGATGAGGCTCAGCAAATGATTGCCGCTACGATGAATCACGTCGATTGCGTCCTTGCGACCGGCCGGGATGCCAGGATCGAACTGAAGAATTTGCGCATAGCCCAGGATGCTATTGAGCGGTGTGCGCAGTTCGTGGCTCATGCCGGTGACGAAACGGCTCTTGGCGAGGTTGGCCGACTCTGCCGATTCCTTGGCACGTTGCAGCTCTGCATCGGTTTGCTTATGTGCTTCAATTTCCTGCATTAACAGATTGGTTTGACGATCCGATTCTCCTTGCGCGACGCGACGGCTGTCGTTGGTCAGCACCAGCCACCACGCACCGACTCCGGTCAGCAGAAGCAGCGTACAGAAAAGTTTGATGAAGATGCTGCGCAGGACTTCGGGTCCGTAAGGCGCCAGATAAGTCGGCAATTCCGCGAACGCGGTGATTTCCTGGTAGTAAAGCAGCCACAGCAGAAGAGCAAGTCCAGTGGCGAGCAAGGCAAGAACAATCAGATAATGTCCGACACGGGTATGCAATTTCAGTGCGAAGCGTTGCGGCAGCAAGTTTCGCAGTAGGTCCATAATCTGGTCGGGTAGGCGGGAGGAGACTTTGCATCGGTCGTTGCAGCGCACGTCGAGTGAACAACACAGCGAGCAGATCGCTCCTTGGTACGCTGGACAATGGGCCATGTCTTCGGATTCAAAGTGGTTCTCACAAATCACGCAGCGCAACGGTTCGTGACTGCTTTGATGCACCGTGTCCGAACGAGCAATATAGTAACGGCCACCCGTAGCAAGCGCGATGAGCGGCGCAATTGTGAAAGCGCTGCCGAGCGCAATGAACGGTGCCAGCGCTTGCGCGATATGCCCCATGAAACCGGATAATGCGATGGCCGACAGTAGCGACGCAGCCAACATGGAACCAACGCCGACCGGGTTAATGTCGTATAAATGTGCGCGTTTGAACTCAATATGCGCCGGACTCAGTCCCAGGGGTTTGTTAATGACCAAATCTGCTACTACCGCCCCGATCCAGGAAATCGCCACGAGCGAGTAAAGTCCCAGGACATGGTCGAGCGCCTTGAATACGCCCAGCTCCATCAAAAACACCGCGATCAGCACGTTGAAGACCAACCACACCACCCGCCCAGGATGACTATGCGTGAGGCGAGCGAAAAAATTCGACCACGCTAGCGAGCCGGCATAGGCATTCGTGACATTGATTTTAATTTGAGATACGACCACGAATAGAGTTGCCGCTGCCAGTATCCAGGCCGGATTTGAAAACACATAGCTGAAGCCAACCAGATACATCTGGGCCGGCTCAACCACCTTCGCGAACGGCACCTCGTGTTGAATAGCAAGGAATGTCAGTAAAGCACCGCCTAACATTTTGGCGGCGCCAAGAAAGATCCAACCGGGCCCGGCGAGTAAAAGTGCCGACCACCAGCGGATCCGATTGGCAGGCGTTTTCTCCGGCAGAAAGCGCAGGAAATCGACCTGCTCGCCAATCTGCGCAATCAAGGAAAACGCTACCGTCGCGGCAGCGCCGAATAGCGGAAGATTGAATGAACCACCCGCTTCCGAATGTCCGGTGAAACTCAGCATGCTGGTGAGAGCGGTCGGCTCCTTGTAAAGTACGCATGCATACGGCAAAACCAACAGCACGATCCATATCGGCTGTGTCCATAACTGCAATCGGCTGATCCAGGTAATGCCGTATGTGACCAGCGGGATGATGACGATCGAGCAGACGATATAGCCTAGCGCCAGTGGCAAGTTGAAATAGAGTTCCACCGCCTGCGCCATGATCGATGCCTCCAGCGCGAAGAAAATAAAGGTGAACGATGCATAGATCAGTGAGGTGATGGTTGATCCGATGTAACCGAAGCCTGCGCCGCGCGTGAGCAGGTCCATGTCGACGCCGTATTTTGCGGCGTAATAGCTGATCGGCAGGCCAGTCAGAAAAATCAGCACGGATACACAGAGAATCGCCCAGAAGGCGTTGCTGAATCCATAGCTCAAAGTGATTGCGCCGCCGATGGCTTCCAGCGCCAGAAACGAGACGGCTCCCATCGCGGTATTGGCCAAGCTGAATTCCGACCACTTGCGAAATGCGCGCGGCGTAAAGCGCAGCGCATAGTCCTCAAGCGTTTCATTGGCGACCCAGGTGTTGTAATCGCGTCGAATTTTGATGATGCGCTGAGGGGC
>PKWO01000219.1 GCA_003132085.1 Oxalobacteraceae bacterium
CCGGCAATATGTTCGGCGACATTTTGTCGGACGCCGCCGCCATGTTGACCGGCTCAATCGGCATGTTGCCGTCGGCATCGCTGGATGCGAATAACAAAGGCTTGTACGAGCCGTCGCACGGTTCGGCGCCGGATATTGCCGGAAAAGGAATTGCCAATCCGTTGGCCACAATTTTGTCGGCGGCGATGATGCTGCGGTTTTCGCTGGACCGGGCGGAACAGGCGGACCGGATCGAGTCGGCGGTCAAGAAGGTGTTGGCGCAAGGCTTGCGCACCGCTGATATCTACGAAGCGGGTACGACCAAGGTCGGTACGACGGAAATGGGTGACGCGGTAGTGGCGGCGCTGGCATAAGCAATTTGCAATTATTGAGGGGGATGCTGTGAAGTTAGTCGGCTTGGTGGGATGGCGTGGCATGGTTGGGTCGGTTTTGATGCAAAGAATGCAGGAAGAAGACGATTTTTCCCATATCGAACCGTTGTTTTTTTCGACTTCCAATGCCGGCGGCAAAGCGCCGGCGCAGGCGAAAAATGAAACCACGTTGAAAGATGCCAACGATATTGATGCGCTCAAGAAATGCGACATCATTATTAGCTGTCAGGGCGGCGACTACACGACCGAAGTGTTCCCCGCATTGCGCGCCGCCGGCTGGAACGGCTATTGGATAGATGCCGCGTCGACGCTGCGCATGCGCGATGATGCAATCATCATTCTCGACCCGGTCAATCTCGGCGTGATCAAATCGGCGTTGAGCCGAGGCGTCAAGAATTTTATCGGCGGCAATTGCACGGTGTCGTGCATGCTGATGGGTTTGGGCGGCCTGTTCCAGCACAATCTGGTCGACTGGATGACTTCAATGACCTACCAGGCGGCGTCGGGCGGCGGTGCGCAGCATATGCGTGAATTGCTTACCCAATTCGGTGCGATCAACGCAGAAGTGAAAGCGTTGCTGGATGACCCGGCTTCGGCAATTCTGGAAATTGACCGCAAGGTGTTGGCAAGACAGCATGCGTTCAATGAAGATGAAACCAAGCAATTCGGGGTGCCTTTGGGCGGCAACCTGATTCCATGGATCGACAAGGATCTGGGGAACGGCATGTCGAAGGAAGAATGGAAAGCCGGCGCCGAAACCAACAAGATACTCGGACGCGGCGCCGCATTTGGCCCGGACGCACAAGCGGCGATTGCAATCGACGGCCTGTGCGTAAGGGTCGGCGCAATGCGCTGCCACTCGCAGGCTCTGACCATCAAGCTCAACAAAGATGTGCCGCTGGATGAAATCAACGACATCATTGCCGGCAACAATCAATGGGTGAAGGTGGTGCCGAATAACCGCGAGGCATCGATGCGCGATCTGACTCCGGCAGCGGTGACGGGTGGCATGACCATTCCGGTCGGTCGCTTGCGCAAAATGCAGATGGGCGGCGAGTATTTGTCGGCGTTCACCGTAGGCGACCAGTTGCTGTGGGGGGCGGCAGAACCATTGCGGAGAATGCTGCGAATCATTGTGGCGGATTAATTATCGCGGTATCATTGGCTTTGTTGCCACTTTGCAACAGAAACCCGTCAAGCAATCTCTCGCAAAGAGATTTTGACGGGTTTAACATATGTTACCAAGATGGTTGCGCTTGCTTGCGTAAGTCCATGATGATATGGTAAAAGTTCCCCGAACAATGATAAATAACAGGGATGCTTGTGTTTATCGCAACATACGCCAACGGAATGCGAATCTATGCCACGAAAAATGCATCTAAGCACTCGCTCCAAATCGGTCTCGTTTAGTTTGCAGACACTCAGTGCAGCGGTTCTGTCGGCATTGTTGTTTGCCAATGCGTCTGCAGCGGGATTGGGTAAATTAACCGTGATTTCGGCACTTGGGCAGCCTTTGCATGCTGAAGTTGAGATTACGTCGGCAACCAAAGACGAGGTCGGATTGCTGATGCCGAAATTGGCCTCTATCGACGCATTTCGGCAAGCCAATATTGACTTTAATCCGGCCCTGTATTCACTGCGTTTTGCGGTAGAGCAGCGCGATGGGCGGCCGATTATCAGCGTCACGTCAACCCAACCGATTAACGAGCCATTCGTCGATATGCTGCTCGAGCTGGGGGGCAACGGCAGCGGCCGTCTGGTGCGCGAATATACGTTTCTGCTAGACCCGGTTGATCTGCACGCTGCCCAAGCCCCGGAAGTTGTCGCGGCGCGCGCGCTAGCGCCGGCGCGCAGTAGCCAGGAGGCGATGCCGGCACGCTCCCAACAGGCGGCAGCGGCGAGTGAGCCGCCACAAAGGGTGGCTCAGGTGCCTCGGGCGCCGCTGGAAAGACCGGCCAGACCGGTTGTCAGCGAGCCGGCCGTGTCAGATAAGAAGGCGCTGCAGCAAAGCAATTATCGTGTCAAAAATGGCGACTCGCTGTCCAAAATTTCCGGACAGCTTAAGCCGGACGGAATTTCGCTCGATCAGATGCTGGTCGCCATGTTCCGCGCCAATCAGGGCGCATTTGTCGGCAACAACATGAATCGGCTGCGCGCCGGACAAGTGCTGTCGGTCCCGGATGCAAGCAGTGCCGGCGCGGTGAGTGACGGCGAGGCAAGAGGTATCGTCGTCGCGCAAGCGGCTGATTTCAATGAATATCGCAATAAGCTGGCAGGCCGGGTTGCCCAGTCGGAACCGCAAAAATCGAGTGAAACCCGGCAAAGCGGGTCAGGAAAAATTACCGCCAAAATCGAGGAAAAGTCCACCGTCGCCGCTGAGTCGAAAGACAAGCTGAAATTGTCGAGTCCCGGTCCGGCTGCAAGCGAAAAAGGCGGCAGGATCGCGCTCGGCGAAGAGGACAAGATTGCCAAGGATAAAGCGGTCGCCGAAGCCAATGCGCGCGTGAAAGAGTTGGAGAAGAATGTCAGCGATTTGCAGAAAATTCTGGAAATCAAAAGCAAAAATATAGCCGATCAGCAAAAGGTCGAGGCCGCCAAAGCAGCTGCCAAGCCTGCGGCGCCGATTGCTGCAGCGCCGGCGATACCGGCGCCAACCGCGCCAACGCCGGCTGCGGCGCCGACTTCCGCGGCCAAGGAGCCGGCAGTCAAAACCGAGCCGGTCGGTGCCGTTGCCCCACCGCGCCAACCGCTTAAACCAAAGCCGACGCCGGTTCCACCTCCCGAGACCGGTTTTTTCGACGACCCCCTCGGCAATCCGTTCATGTGGGGCGGTGCGGCCTTATTGCTGTTGGGAGCCGGCATATTCGGCATCTACAGCGGCTACCGCAGACGCAAAGAAAAGTCATTCGGCGACAGCATCCTCGCCGATTCGAGCCTGAAGGCAAATTCCTTGTTCGGATCGACCGGCGGTCAGAGCGTCGATACCAACAACAGCGTCTTCAATTCTAATTTTGCGCCGTCTGCCAGCCAACTGGATAGCAATGAAGTTGATCCGGTGGCTGAAGCGGATGTGTATATCGCTTACGGCCGCGATGCGCAGGCGGAGGAGATACTGAAGGAAGCATTGCGCACCCAGCCTGATCGTCATGCGGTTCGCGTCAAGTTGTTGGAAATTTATGCCAATCGTAAGGACGTTCGTTCATTCGAGGTTCTTGCCAGCGAACTGTATGGCCTCACCAAAGGCCAGGGGGAGGATTGGCGGCAGGCAGCAATCTTGGGGGCATCGTTAGATCCGAAAAATCCGTTGTATGCCGGCGGGAAGTTGCCGGAAGAGGTAGCCACCAAAGCCCTGGCGATGACCGCGCCTACGCGGCCTCTGGACGAACGGGATATGAACGAGCTGAACGCCGATACGCTTGAGGAATCTTCTTATGTCGACAGTACCACGCTGGGTGAGCAGCCTGATACCGTGGTCAGCCATAGCGATGAATTAACGCGGGACACGTCCACCAGTCTCGATTTCGACCTTGACGGGATGGATGTCGACACGCCGGAGGTTGCCGGGCCTGCTGCTGCGCTGGAAGCGGATAACAAGATGGATTTCGGCAATATCGATTTTGATTTCGATAAGCAGGAAACACCGGCCGAGCCGCCCGCTCACGATGTCGAGCATTCGGTAGACTTCCCCGTGAGCCCGCCATCGGCGCCGGCCGTCTCGGATCTGGAGTTTGAGATACCGCATTTTCCGGAAGTGCCGATGATCGCGGAAGAGGAAGTGCCTGTGCGCCAGGTTGCACCGTTGCCCGAAAGTGTGCCGGCGCCGCTGGATTTCGACTTGTCGGGGATCACGCTGGAACTCAATCCGTCAGAGAGCCATCCGGCCGGCGATCACGGAGCCGACCTTCATGTGCCGGATATTCATGTGCCAGATATCCACGCACTGGATATGCATGCGCCGGATAGCCATGCGGCGACCGAGACAGCGTTGCCGCAGGTTGAGCCGTTGCCCGAGATACTGCCGGATCTGACGCCTTACCAGCATGCGGAGACTGATGTCGAACTTGATACCGGTATTGACCACGAATATTCCAATAGCGCGGAAATGGCGACCAAACTCGATTTGGCGGTTGCCTATCAGGAAATCGGCGACAAGGAAGGTGCGCGTGAATTGCTTGATGAAGTGATCGGCGGCGGGACGCCGGAGCAGTCCGAGAGGGCAAAATCCCTGCTTGCCAAGTTAGGGTAATTGCTATTTGATAACATTGAGGGCTGGGCGCGAAATATTATTCGTGCCGGCCTCTGACGGGCGCAGCGCAATGCTTGCGCCTGTCTGTTTTTTGATCATTGGATGGTGAGAACATGGAGCGCATCGTTCTCGGGGTTCAATATGATGGTTCTCCGTGGCAGGGGTGGCAAACACAACTGAGCCGCAATACCGTACAGGACAAGTTGCAGCTTGCTCTGCGGAAATTTACCCAGACGGATATCGTGACTACCTGCGCGGGCCGTACCGATACCGGCGTGCATGCGCTGGAGCAAGTCGTGCATTTCGATACGGACCTGAAGCGCGAGGCATTTTCATGGGTGCGCGGTTTGAATGCCAATTTACCGCCGTCGATTGCGGTGCGGTGGGTAAGCGAAGTGTCGCGTGAGGCAACCGATGATTCGGGTGAAGATTTCCATGCGCGCTTCAGCGCCAGGTCGCGTACCTATCATTATCTGCTGTATAACCACCCGGTTCGGTCGCCGCTGCTGGTGGGTAAAGCCGGATGGGTATTTCGTTCGCTCGACGTTGAGAAAATGCAGGCTGCCGCGCAGTTTTTGCTTGGCATGCACGACTTCTCCGCGTTTCGTTCCTCTCAGTGCCAGGCGAAATCCCCGGTGAAAATGATGCACGACGTGCGCATCGTCAGGCGTGGCGACTTGATCATGTTTACGCTGCGGGCCAGCGCATTTTTGCACCACATGGTGCGCAACATCATCGGCTCGTTGATTCTTGCCGGTACCGGCAGCAAGGAGCCCGAATGGATGAAAGAGGTCCTGGAAGGCCGCAGCCGGGATAGGGCTGCGCCAACCTTCA
>PKWO01000328.1 GCA_003132085.1 Oxalobacteraceae bacterium
GTTGGCGGGGTTTCGCAACACGGTTTGGCGAACTTGGTCGAGATTCTGCAAGCGCGTGTTGGACACCACCAGATACAGTTTGTAATGATCTTCCAAGCGTCCTACGGCGGTGAGGACGTTGGTGCTGGCCAAGGTTCTCGATACGTCGTCCAGCGTCAGGTCGTAGGCCTTCAGTTTTGCAGGATCGACAGTCACCCGATATTCCTCGACCGCGCCACCCATTACCTGAATGCGCGATACGCCGTCGACGCTTGATAACAGCGGCCGCAATTGATACTCGGCCAAGTCGCGTAGTTTCGTGGGCGACAAGGTCGATGAGGTCAGGCTGTAGGCAATGATCGGAAATACGGTCGGATCCATCTGCCTGGTCGAGACTTGTGTGCCGGCGGGTAACTGCGCGAGGATCTGCGCGATCGCCGCATTTACTTGGAGCGATGAAGACGCCATATCGCGCCCCCAGTCAAAATTGATTGAGATTTCGGCTGTTCCCCTGCTGGTGGTTGAACGCACGTTGCGCACGCCCGGCACCCGGCGTACCGCTTCTTCAACCGGGCGGGTTACCAGCATCTCCATTTGTTCGGCCGGTTGGTCGCCGGCATCCAGCGAAACCACTGCACGCGGAAAATCGACGGCCGGGAACAGTGATACCGGTAGCTTTAACGCCCCAACAATGCCCGCCAGAGCCAGCATTCCCAACAAGAAAAGAATCGAACGTCGATGCGACTGGCTCCACGCGGTAATGCTCATCGCGCTCCCTCGCGTACCGGCATGCCCTCTTGTAATTCATAATTTCCGAGCACGACGACCGGCAATTTTGGATCGAGTTTCCCAGTCACACCGAATGCGCCCTCGCTCTCGATCAATTTCTCGACTTCAACGCGCGACGCCTTTCCTTGGGCGATCTGGAAAATATAGCTGCCTTTGTCATCGCTCAATACTGCCTGACGCGGGACGGACCACGCTTGGCGTTGCCCAACTTGAATGACGCCTTGCGTACGCATGCCGGCGACCAGATTGGGAGCCGCGCCAAGCGGCAGCTCCACGAGCGCATTCACCAATTGCGTTTTGGGATCGACGATGTTTTGCAATTCGGTGATCTTGGCGGCAATTGTCTTGGCAGGATCCTGCACCGCGAAGAATGTAACCGGCATCCCGGCGCGTACCAGATGGCTCTGCGCAGGTTCAATGCCAAATTGGACCCGCAAAGTGCCGGTATGACCCACCTGCAGGATCGTGGCTCCGGCTTGAACCCGATCGCCCTGCCCCGCGGCAAGAGCGGTTACCACGCCGTCGAACGGCGCAAAAATGGACGCGGCACTTGCTTCGCCGCCCAGTTTTTTTTGCGACTCCAGATTGGCTTCGGCGTCTTGCAATGCCTTGCGCGCAGCGTCCAATTGAGATTGCGTTGCCAGTTGAAGCGCAAACAGTTCCAGATTGCGCTGCAACTCGCTGCGGGCGAAATGTGCCGCACTGGTTGCCTGGGCATAAGCGGTTTGTGCATTCGGATCGCTGGTGATCGTGGCAAGGAGATATCCCTTATGCACTAGCTGCCCGACCACTGCGGATAATTGGGTAATCTGCCCGGCTTGCGGAAAACCGAGCGCGACCACCTTGCCGGTCGCGACATCGCCGAATACGGTCAAACTAATTGGCAAATTTTGTTGCGCGACAAGTTGCGTCTTAATCAGAACGCTTGCCTCGTCTTGTGATGTTACCGAATTTTCGCTTCCCCCTTGCAGCTTGTTGCCGTGCATGTACCACCATACTCCACCGGCAAGAACACCGACCGACAGGATGACCGATACGACGATTTTTTGCATCATGGCTTATCACTCGCTTGAGAATTTTGCACAGGTAATTCACCGCCGATGAGCGTCTGCAAGGCCACCCGTTGCTCAAGAATGGCCTGTTGTAAATTGACTTGTTCGATTTGTTTGCCGAGGAAAGTTGCATGAACATTTGCATAAGCCAAGGCGTCGATATTGCCGGCATGAAAAGCAGTGTCCGTTTGCTTGACCACGCCTGACATTTTCGTCATGTCGGCGTCGACCTCTTGCAGTTGACGGGTGCTGATATGCTGTTCGTCCAATATCCGATGGATGTCACTGATGCTGATGTTCAACCGCTGCTGGTACTCGTCGACCAGCTTCTGACGGGTCGCCTGCTCGATGGCAATGTTACCGCGATTGCGATTCAGAACCGGAAGCGAGAGTGTGATTCCTATGCCATTTGAATACACGCCGCTGTAATCGCGCGCACGCGTCAAACCAATATTCAATGCGGGGAATTGGGCGAGCAGCGCCGCCCGATAACGCTGATCCTCACCGCGATAGCCAGCTTCCAATCCGAGCAAATCGGGGCGGCGACGCGGCAAGTCGGCCAGCGCCGCCAAAATCGCCGCATCATCGAGAGTCGGCAATGTGTCGTCGTCCTGCAGAAGCACGACAATTTCAGGCGCCAGACCCAGCAAGGCATTCAATTCGTGCGCGTTTTGATTGATCTGCCGTTCCAGATCGTTGATTTGCCGCTGTATGTCTTGCAAGCCCGTCAAGCTTAGGGCGACCGCATCGCTGGTCAGCAAGCCCTTGCCCAGTGCAGATTGCGTGCGGCGCAAGCGATCTGCGAACAAGGAGCGGTTCTGCTGCAGAATCGGCACCAGCTTCCGCGCTTGTTTCAGCCTGACAAACAGCAACCGCGACTGGGAAACAACCTGCCATTCCTGCCACAATAGGTTCAAATCGGTTTTTTGCGCGTCAGCCTCGGCCGCAGAGCGACTTGTGGAATGCAACAGCAACGCATTGATATCGTAGCTTAGGCCAATCCCGAATGCGGGCGTTGATCCCGGCCCGCCGGTATTTGACAAATCCCGGCTCAATGCAAGCTGAGGATCCGGCAACAAACCGGCAGCAAACGCCTGGGCATGTGCGATGCCGGCGTCGTCGCGCGCGATTTTCAGGTCGGGATTATTGGCGACGGCCAGCATGGCGAGCTCGGTCATGTCAAACCCGTCGGACGGGTCGAAACGGTGTGAGGCCAACTCGCGAAACGGCATGTCTCGCGGATCTATCGAAAGGTGCGGGACGGTATCCTGCAGCGTTGATTGGGTATTAAGCGGCTTGGGTTGGTAACTCGCGCAACTGGCGAGCGTAGCGGACAAAAAAATCCAGCAAAACATTCTCATTGAAACTATTCTCAAAACAAAGATTAATGTGACAGCCAAAATTCATCGCTGTAGGTATTCTTGAACAACGCCGGACCGTAAGATCATCATACTTGGTCGAATCTTAAACAACGCTTAACCTCAACTGAAATTGGCTCGCGGATTCGAATTTCCCGTGCGCCGGCGCATTGATTCAATTGTAGCGGTTCCATGAAAACCGCGTGGAGTGTTTCGAATCCGCCGTCCTTTGTAGTCATCCTGTAATAAGTTTTGGGTATTGTCTGGTCCACTTCACACCTAACCCAGAAATATCATGCGAATCCACTTGGCAAAGAAAACCCTCCTCTCTGCGCTCATCTCCCAACTGTTCGTCACCGCCGCTTTTGCGGTTGACGATGGCGCACCGCAGCTGGCGGCAGTTGACAACATTACCCCCCAATCCGAGGCAGTCGACAATACTGCACCGAAATCTGCGATAGCTACCGTGTTGATTGAAGCACAACGGACATCCACTGCAATGGCTCGCAAGGCGCAGGAGGAAGCTCCCAACTTCATCAATCTGATGACGGCCGAGGAAATGAGAAAGCTGCCCGACGTCAATGTGGCGGAAGCGGTGCGACGCATTCCCGGTATTTCCCTGGAATCGGATACGGGCGAGGGGCGGTTCATCAATATTCGCGGCCTGGATTCCGATTTGAACAGCACCACATTTGGCGGGTTGCGCTTGCCGCCGTCGAATCCTGCATCGCCGTTCGGTGGCGGCCGAGCGGTGGCGATGGATGCGATTCCGACCGGACTGGTCGGGGCGCTTACCGTCACCAAGACCAATTTGCCGGAGCAGGATGCCGAAGCGCTGGGCGGGACTATCGAGATCACGCCAAAGACCGCCCCAGCCAATGGCAAGCCATTTTTTGAAGGCCGGATCGGCACCGGGTATGAGCAGATGCGGGGAACCGGAATTACCGATTTGTCATTTACCGGAGGCGGTCGATTTGGCAGCGGAGCCACCGAATCCGGCCTCAAAGCATATTCGGACAATCCTTTTTCGATAGTCGCGACCGGCACCTATTATGAGGACAAACGCGGCATCAATGACGTTGAGCCGGCCTTTCTTGATGATGGCGTCCATCCGCCGCTAGCCTATCAGGGCTGGGACCAACGCTATTACCAATACCATCGCAGGCGCCATGGGTTGGGCCTCGATCTGGGTTATCAGCCCGATGCCAATAATAGTTACTATGTGCGCGCCTTTGATGCAGGATACACCGAGTCGGTGATGCGCCAGGCCATGTTCATCACGACGGCCGGAAACCCTGCGACAACCGCGAACGGCTTTATCGACGGCGTGACCAGTTTCGACAAGACCCAGCGTCAGGAGCAAGAGACCATTGATAACAAGGTATTCGCTATCGGCGGCAAAAACCTGATCGGCGATAAGAACCTGGACTATCGCCTGGGATTTACCAGAGGTTCGTATTACAAGCCTTATGACTACAATTCGGATTTCAATTTCACGCCCGCATCCGGAACGCCGTTCACGGTAAATGGCACGGTAATTACGCCGCCCACGGTCAGTTACAATAATCAGGGGCAAGGTAATACTCCCGCATTTAGCATCAACGGTGCCAATTACCTGAATCCTGCCAACTACAACCTAGCCAGCTTTTCGAACAGTACAGAAAGTCTTTACGATAACGAATGGTCACTCGTTGGCAACCTGAAGTTGCCGGTCAGCTGGGGTAAATTCGACGAGGAAAGCCTCAAAGTCGGGGTGAGCGCGAGATTGCGCTCGCGTGAAGTTACAGTTCAACCCTATTCGTATGCGGGCATTCCGGCGATTCCGATGACGTCGGCGTCGTCAGGGCCGAACCTCAATTTTTACGAGGGGGCTTACTCGATCGGCCCGCTGTTGACCGCGAATTACTTGCCGAATGTATTGGCGCAATATCAGACTATTAGCGCCAGCAATGCCATTAACGCTGCGCTGGGCTATCAGAATGACAGGGAAGATGTCTATGCGCTGTATGGCCAGTATGAAATGAAAAGCGGGAGGCTGGGGGTCATTACAGGTCTGCGCGCAGAAACCACGAGTGCCTCCTATGTGGCCAACTCGAAGGGGGTAGACGCCAGTGGCAATACCATCATTGAACCGACCACGCAAGGAAAGAGTTACACTAATTTCTTCCCAAGCCTGCAGGCTCGCTATGAACTGGAACCGTCGACGCTGTTGCGCGCCGCATTTTCTTCGACGATTGCACGGCCGGGCTTCAATCAGATCAATCCGTCGGTGAATATTAGTCCGTCCACCAATTCGATCGCGCAAGGCAATCCCGACCTGAAGCCGACTACCGCAAATTCGTTTGATGTATCGCTTGAAAAGTATTTGCCAAATTCCGGTATTCTTTCCATCGGCGTGTTTGACAAGGAGATCAGCAATTACATTGCAAACAATGTGATCAATGAGACTGTTCCCAATACCGGATTATATGCCGGCTTTGTCGGCCAGGCTCACGTAGTTTCCTATACCAACACTGCCAAGGCGCGTGCAGACGGGATTGAATTCAACTACGAACAACGCTTCAAGCGCCTTCCTGGACTCTGGAGTGGCTTGGGCGCGGGAGTCAATTATACTTTGGTCGACTCAAGCTTTGAAATTCGTCCGGGACAGACGTCCACCTTGCCTTCCAGTTCAAAAAACACCGCGAATGTCGATCTGTTTTACGAGAAAAAGGGACTCAATTTGCGTCTGGGCGCGTATTATGTATCGCGTAATCTGTGGGTGATCGGCGGAAGCAGCGCCACGGATCAATATTCTGCGGCGCGCACCTATGTTGATTTCGGCAGTTCCTATGCGATCAATGAAAATTTATCCGCCTACTTCAACGTGAAAAATTTGACCAACACGCCGCTAACCTTTGTTGAATACGGCTCTGGCGTGGTACAGCGCGAATTTTATGGCCCGACCTATCAACTCGGTCTCACGATAAATTATTAATCAACGGAGAATAATAAATGAAAATTCTGAACAATAAAAAAATCATGTCCATCGCAGCAGCGATGGCTGCCTTGCTGTTGCAGGGCCCGGCGCAGGCGGCAGAGATGAACTTTGCGGTGCGCCAGCAATGGACGCTAGGCGAACCCAGTAAATGGGATTACACCGCTATCGATACAGTGCGCCACCGGCTGTTCGTGACCCGGGGCGATCGCGTGCAGGTGCTGGAGCTGCCGTCCGGAAAACCGATGGGCGAGATAGCAAATACCCAGGGCGTGCACGGTGTGGCGTTTGCACAAGACCTCAAGCTTGGCTTCACCAGCAATGGACGTACCGATTCGATCACGGTGTTCGATCTGGATACCTTGCAGGTCAAACAAGAAATCAAGACTACCGGCTCCAACCCGGATGCAATCTTGTATGAGCCGAAGTCACACAAGTTATTTACCTTCAACGGTAAAAGCGCGAATGTCACCGTGATTGATGCGGTAAGCTTGAAGCCCGTCGCCACGATCGCGACCAGCGGCCGTCCGGAGTTTTCCGTCAGCGACAACGCAGGGAAAATATTTTTCAATATAGAAGACAAGTCTGAAATCCATGTGATCGATGTTGCGACCAACACGCTGGTGTCCAAATGGCCCTTAAAGGACTGCGTGGAACCAACCGGCTTGGCAATGGATATTGCCCATGCGCGCTTGTTTTCAGTTTGTCAAAACAAGACGATGGTAGTCACCGATGCCAAAACAGGTCAGCGTGTCGCGGGTGTCGCGATCGGCGAGCATCCCGATGCGGCCATCTACGATGCCGAGACGGCTAACATCTTTACGTCCAATGGCGATGGCGGCGGGACGGTGACAGTGATCCACCAAGACGATGCCGACCATTACAGCGTAACAGGGAATGTGGTCACGGCGCAGGGCGCCAAGACTATGGCGATGGACATGAAATCCAAAATCATTTACTTGCCGACGGTTAGCGATAAGAAATTCGTGATCATGGTGGTGGGCGCCAAGTGAAATTGAAATAGTCGCTCAAGAGTGAAATAAGCCCGCAGCCTGTTGGCGGGCTTATTGTTACGCATCATCATAAATGTACTCAAGCCGATAATCTAAATACCGCCGCATGGATCGCTTGCGGCAGAATGTGACTCAAGTAAATTCTTCCATACTGACAATATTGCGCACAATCGCAAGTCCCAGTCCGCTCCCCGCTATCGCATCTTCCCATCCTCCGCTGTTAATCATAAAGTTGCACTTCGGATTTGAACTCGCGGACCTTATTAAATTCAATACCGAACGACAATCTAAAGCACGCGTGGTCCGGCAACCGGCCCTGTCAATGTTGACAGGATGATCTTTTTTTCTTCACGAGTTATATTTCTCTGGCGCTTGGAGGTTGCATTCAAGAATGAGGAGATTTCTGAAAGCCTTTCACTGCGCATTCGCGTGGCTGTGATAATCCGTTTTCGCACGTGCCGCGTGAGTTTGCGCTAGTACCTAGCCGAGAGCGGGTCCGACGCGTGAGTGTTTTGCATCATCGTACTACTCTGAAGCCCCATTTTTGGTTGACCGCTATGTATCACTAACCGTCTGGCATAGTCTGATGACAAATCAAGCAGGAGAAGCAGCGTTCTGATCTTGCTTTTAAACAAGGGAGAAATGCAATGAGTGGATTAGGTGCAACAATTCGGCGCAATCGCGCTATTTCAACATACCTGGGATGTGTATTGGTGGCATTGACACCGCTATTCTCAGGGCTTGTACGAGCACAAACCGTCGTGCCTCAAAATGTCAAACCCCTCTGCGCCGTTGCGCCGCAGACTTTTGCAACCTGGTTCGGCGGCACGGTCACACTGAATGGCGCAGTCAATCCGGCCGATAGCGTCGCCTTCCCCAACACGGGTGACTGCAGCTTTTATCAATGGTCGGCGCAAATGTTTCTCTGGCTGACATCGCCGGCGCCAAGCACTTATGGCGGGGGCAATACATTGGTCTTTGATTCGCCGGTTTTTTATAATGTTTCCGGCCAAAACGCCCAGGGTATGCGTACTTATTCGCAAAATGAGCCCAATTTCCCGTTGCCCTTGCTGAACATCCGCAGCGCACAAGTAGGCCCGCACGGATTGCAACGCGTTATGGATAAAACGGGGCATTTCTTTGAGGTCTTGCCTGCTCCTCAGACTGAAAAGGGGCAATCCATGATACGTAATAGTGCCGGAAAACTGGTTGAGATTCACCGTATTGAGGCACCGGTAGGTAAAAGGCCCGCTTTCTTTGACGCAAACAATAAGAAGATCACGCTTCCTAAAGTATTGACCATGGATACGACGCTGGCCGCTCGTGTCGCACCTCAACTTTTGAAGCTCGACGCCAGGGCAGCGCAAAACATGGTGCAAGCTTTCCAGGTCAACGGGAAAACCTTTTTCATCGACAACTTTGGCAATACGATAGACCCCACGCAAGGTCAGGCAGGAAGCCTGTCTGGTGTCTTATTGGGGCAAGACCAGTCGCTGGTTTATTATGCCACCATGGTCAACGACGTTTACGCCTATTTCCAGACCGGTGTCAGCAATGGCAACATTCCCAACCCCAACAATGTTTTTCCAACTACGCAGGCTCAATTGAATCCTGTGATTGCCTACGCAGCGACAAAAGGCGTGACGTTTCCCGACAAAGACGCTTTGACGATGGAAATCAAGACTTCATGGATCGATACTGCAGGGCTGGATTCCCTTGGCCTAAAAGCGAGCGACTTCGTAACGGTCAGCACGTCGGTGCCGGTGTATAACAAGACCAATCAGCAATTGTGGATACCTACAGGGCAAATCAAGCCGGTTGTATTAGCGCTGGTTGGCATGCATGTGGTCGGCAGTGCCAATGGGCACCCGGAAATGATCTGGGCTACGTTTGAACATATCAGCAATACACCGAATGCTGCCTACAGTTATACCAACACCGGCGGTCAAACCGTCAACGTACCGCAAAGTTCCGGTGGCACCTGGGCATTCGCCTCCCCGACTGCAACTACCTACAATATACAAAAGGCAACCTACGCGGCCGCACCGAATATTACGGCAACCACCGGCCAGACTATCTCGCCCAGCGACACCTTGCGCTGGAAAGCCTGGGGTACGGGGTCCAATGCGGGCAATGTGCTGGTTGAAAATANNGGAAGTCATTTCGGTCGATAACAGTGTGCTCACGCAATTAATCAAAGGCGATGTCCGCGCCAACTACATTTTGACAGGGGCAACCTGGACGATTGGCGGCAACACTGTTACGTCAACCAATCAGGTCGGCACCAATTTACTCTGCAATACCACCTTGGAAACCTACGACCAGGGCATCAACAGCCAGATCAACGGATCGAATTGTTTTAGCTGTCATTCCAACGGTTCTCAGCCAGTGGGGCAGCCAGCCAACACAGCGGTGAGCCATATTTACAGCTCGCTGATCCCCCTGTATCCGAAATAAGTGTGGTAGATGTACACGGGGCTCACCAAGCCCCGTATTTGTTTTTTGCAAGAAGCTTGGCTGCCGGCAAGCGAAAAACAAGGCATGATATGCAGCATAGAAACTGTGAAGAGAAGGTTTTGTCAGCTACCGTTGTTTGAACGACGAGGACGAACCATGTCAGCCGTATTGGAAAATCAAGAGGTGCGCGTCAAGGGAGCAGTGCAGGGCGTCGGTTTTCGACCTGCGGTGTACCGTCTTGCATTGGAATGCCAGCTATGCGGTGAAGTCTCGAACGACACCGATGGCGTGCTCATTCGCCTGTCCGGCGTGCGGGCCAATATACGGCAATTCCTACAACGTCTGCAAAATGAAGCGCCGCCGCTGGCAAAGATAGATTCCATCGCCACGTCGGTGATCGAAGACGCCTGGGAATATCGAAGCTTTCGCATTAGCGGCTCCAGTCACGCGGGTGGCAGGACGGAAGTAGTTGCCGATGCTGCCAGTTGTGGTGCGTGTCTGAGCGAGATAGCCAACCCCGCCGAGCGGCGTTATCGTTATCCATTCACGAACTGCACGCATTGCGGGCCGCGATTATCGATCATTCAGGGTATTCCCTATGACCGCGAGACGACGACAATGGCGGCATTTTCGCTTTGCCAGAAGTGTCAAAAGGAGTACGCCGATCCGCTTGACCGGCGCTTTCATGCACAGCCTATAGGCTGCCATGAATGCGGCCCGGCTTTATTGATTCACGAGGCAACACAGCCTGTTCCCCTTTGTCCTGCCTCCGCCGCGATTGATCATCGGGAACGAACACGACTGCAATTACAGCAGATTCATCAGGCATTGATGACAGGGAAAATCATCGCCATCAAAGGCCTGGGCGGATTTCATTTATGTTGCGATGCAAGTAATCATGAGGCTGTCGAATCATTGCGTCGGCGCAAGCAGCGCTATGCCAAGCCTTTCGCGCTGATGTCTCACGATCTTGCCAGTATAAAAAACTACTGTATCGTCTCACGGCTCGAAGAAGAGATACTGCAAAGCACAGCGGCGCCGATTGTTTTGCTGGAGAAAAAGCGGGTTCGAAACAAAGCGATATCCGCTCTATCCAGCGCCATTGCGCCCGGCAGTCATTTGCTGGGATTCATGCTGCCCTATACGCCGCTGC
>PKWO01000076.1 GCA_003132085.1 Oxalobacteraceae bacterium
GGCAGTCGATTGTATCCGAGCGTGGATGGCCAGCTGGGTGCCGAACGCCAAAGAGCATCGGCGGTTTCTACCTTTGTCCCAGGTGGCGTAGTATTCAATGCGTATACCGCTGCCGTCAATGTTTCTTATACGCTGGACGTGTTCGGGGCTTCGCGCCGAGAGCTGGAAAGTTTGCAGGCGGCGGTCGATTATCAGCGTTACCAGTTGGAGGCGACGTATATCACGCTTTCTTCCAATGTCGTCATTACTGCAATTCGAGAGGCTTCGTTGCGCGCGCAATTGAACGCGACAAATGAGGTGCTCGATTCGCAGCTAAAACAACTGGCTGTGATCGAAAAGCAATTTGCAGTGGGGGCGATTCCACGCACGACTTTGCTGACGCAGCGCAATCAGGTGGCGCAGACCCGTGCCACCGTGCCACCCTTGGAAAAAGCACTGGCGCAGACGCGCCATCAGCTGTCCGTGTATGTCGGCAAGTTGCCGAGCGAATCAGGGTTGCCCGAATTTGAACTCGGATCGCTGCAACTCCCGCAAGACCTGCCGGTGAGTTTGCCGTCGAACCTGGTGCGCCAACGGCCGGATATTCGTGCCAACGAAGCATTGCTGCATGAGGCAAGCGCCCTGGTTGGCGTGGCAACCGCCAACCAGTATCCGCAAATTACGCTGACCGGCAGTTACGGTTCCGCAGCAACCAAGGCCGGCGACTTGCTGAGCAGCGGCGCCGGCTTTTGGAGTATTGCAGGAGGCCTGACGCAGCCGATTTTCCATGCCGGCGCATTAAGCGCCAAGCGCCGCGCGGCGGTCGCCGCGTATGACCAAGCCAATGCGCAATACCAATCGACGGTGCTGACCGCTTTTCAGAATGTGGCGGACACTTTACGCGCACTGGACTCGGACGCCAGTGCGCTCAAAGCCCAGGTCGAGGTGGAGGCGCTGGCGCGCGAATCAATGGAATTGAGTGTCCAACAATATCGCCTGGGCGGGACCAGCTATTTGGTCTTGTTGGACGCCGAACGCGCGTATCAACAGGCGCATGTCGGTCTGGTGCAGGCACAGGCGGCACGTTACTCCGACACCGCCGCGCTATTTCAGGCGTTGGGCGGAGGTTGGTGGAACCGGCCGGAACTGGCCGATGCGGCGCCGGCCGTGACGACCGAAAAAAAGAATTAAAAAAAGAATTAAAAAAGAATTAATTGCAAGCGACGGTGCAAGCCGTCCTTATTCAACGAACATTGAACCGTAGGGAGAAGTACCCATGACCAAGCGCATGCTCATCATGCTGGGATGTGTTGTCCTGTTGATTGCCGCACTGGCAGGCGGCTTTTATCTGCACATTCAGAAACTCATTGCCAGTTCGCCCAAGCCGGGTGCGCAGACCATCACCACGATCAAGGTGGAGGCGCTCGAATGGCAGCCTCAATTGTCTGCAGTGGGTACCGTGACAGCAGTACGTGGCGTCGACGTGACCACCGAAATCGCCGGGCTGGTCCGCCAGGTCAATTTTAAATCAGGCCAGGATGTCAAGGCGGGCGACTTGCTGGTGCAGCTCAATGACGATTCGGATGTGGCGCAATTGCATTCGCTGCAAGCGGCCGCCGAGTTGGCCGCCACTGTGCTGACGCGCGACAAGGCGCAGTTTGCCGCGCAAGCCATCAGCCAAGCCCAAGTCGACGGCGATACGGCGGACCTGAAGAGCAAGCTTGCATTGGTTGAGCAACAAAAAGCCACGGTCGAGAAGAAAGCCATTCACGCACCGTTCTCGGGGGAACTCGGTATTACCACGGTCAACCCCGGTCAATACCTGAATCCGGGAGACAAGATCGTTTCCCTGGAAAAGATCGATCCGATCTATATAGATTTCTATGTGCCGCAAAAGCAGGTGGCCGGCCTGTCGCTTGGACAGAATATTGGTTTGACCAACGATGCCTATGAGGGCGTGAACTTCACTGGAAAAATTACTGCGCTCAACCCTAAAATTGATTCAGCCACGCGCAACGTGCAGGTTGAGGCGACCCTGGCGAACCCAAAACATCAGTTGTTGCCGGGTATGTTCGCCAACGTCAAGGTCGATATGGGCCAGAAAAAGCGCTACCTGACCTTGCCGCAGACTGCAATTACCTACAATCCCTACGGTTCGACCGTATTCATTGCCAAGCCGGACGACAAGAAGGATGGCAAGAAAGACGACAAGGGCAACCCGCAACTGGTGGCGCAGCAAGTGTTCGTCACAACGGGCGCCACGCGCGGCGATCAGGTTGCCATTTTGACGGGTCTGGAGGCGGGCCAGCAGGTGGTCACCAGCGGCCAGTTGAAATTGAAGAATGGTACCCCTGTGGTGGTCGATAACACGATATTGCCGGGCAATAATCCAAACCCGACTCCGCAAGAACACTAAGGAGTCACCCGTGAATTTTACCGATATTTTTATTCGCCGCCCGGTATTGTCGATCGTAGTGAGTTTGCTGATCGTCGTGCTCGGCATGCGCTCGCTATTCAGCCTGCCGATCAACCAGTTTCCGCGCACCCAGAATGCCGTCGTGACGGTGTCGACCACGTACTACGGCGCCGATGCGCAAACCGTGGCAGGCTTCATTACGCAACCGTTGGAATCGGCGATTGCGCAGGCACAGGGGATTGATTATCTGTCGTCGTCCAGCAGCAGCGGCGTGTCGACCATTACCGCGACCTTGCGCCTGAATTACGACGCTAATCGCGCACTGACGCAAATCAATACCCAGGTCAATTCGGTCAAAAACCAGTTGCCTGCCCAGGCGCAGCAACCGGTTCTCACAGTGCAAACCGGTCAGACTACCGATGCCATGT
>PKWO01000130.1 GCA_003132085.1 Oxalobacteraceae bacterium
AACAACTGAATGAAAGCTACCATGTGTATCAGGACAGAAGCGGGCTTCGAAACAAGGCGAGGGATATTCAAAATGATGTGGCGATGGTTGTCCAGCAGTTTAAAACGCCCGGTATCCGAAGCATGGAGGACAATCAAAATCTGATTAAAAATTATATGAGCCTTGCGCTTGATTGCGTCAAGGCTCATATTTCTATCGATCTCGAACAGCAAAAGCAAATGCAGAGTCAAGAGGATCAGACCGTAAATTTTAATATGGCCATGTGAAATGGCCATATTAAAAACTAATTGCCCATACGTCAGCAGTTACATTTTGACGTATGGGCTATCTAAAAAGTCAACGGCCTCTTTTAAGAAGCCTCGGCCTATGTATTATCTTGTCCATTTTTATATTCGATCACCTTAAATCAATTTAGCACTCACACTCTCAGATTAGAACCGACCAAAACCAAAAAGGCAAAGAGCCCTGACCCGTCCTTGTACTTTACCGCTTGGGACCGGCAAACAGAATTTCGCCGCTTTCACATTAATTCTGTTCCTTGCCTTTTACAGCCGTTAGTCCAAAACACCATTTCACCCTCGTCATAAACCGCTCTGTTTCTCCCGCTTTTTTTCGCCCGATATAACATCCGGTCCACATTACCGATCAGGTCGGAACAGAGAGGCAGATTGTGCTCATCGTGATCAACATAGATGATGCCGGCACTGAAAGTCACAGGGAGAGTCAAAGTCTTTGCAAAATGCATACAAAGCTCCTTATGTATCCGTTTCAGAATTCGCAGGGCTTGTCTTTGATCCACATGGGGAAAGATGAAAATAAACTCTTCGCCGCCGTAGCGCCCAAATATGTCCATCTGTCGTATATTCTCTTGGGCCACGCGCGCAAAGGTCCGCAACACTTCGTCCCCGGCCAAATGCCCTACCTCGTCATTGACGCGCTTGAAGTGATCGAGGTCGATCACGGCGAGGCATAGCGGCGCCCCGGTATCGTCGGCCAGACGCTTTTGCTCCTCCAAGGCGGCCACTATGTAACGCCGGTTGTAGCAACCGATCAGGGGGTCGCGACGCGCTTCTTCTTCAATATTCTTGATCTTCAAGCCGGCTTTGAATAACGCACCATGCAATTGCCTCACCCGGCCGGCAAGCAACACAAAACCCGGCAGTGTCAAAGCCAGCACGAACCAGCTCAACAGCTCCCATTTCAGCAAACCGGCATCATGCCGCTGGAGGTGATGCAAACCGATGACGGCAGCATACCCGGCGAGCGCGGCGGCGCTCAGTTGCAGCATCGCGCGCTGATTTAAATAATACATGCTGTAGGCGATCGCAACAAAGACGAAGGGCGTGAATATCAGGCGGCTGTCGGGTGCCGCATAGGTAACGATCAGCATGATCGCCAATGCGCTTGAGACAATCGGACCGGTCAATTTCGTCTCAGCTTGCTTTTGATTTTTGCTGCGGGAAAATATCGCATAAAACACCAAGGCCGCCACGGCGACCAACCCGCAAGCGAGCGCCAGCGTAGCGCGGTCGACCGTGCCGGCCACCGAAAATACGAGCAGCGCAAACAGGTACAGGCTTGAAAAACCGCCGCCGACCAGCAAACGCCGGCGTAGCCTGGCACGCCGCCTTTCCGGACTCGAACGCTCGGCAGGCGACGCCTCCTGCGAAGAAAAAGATCCGGATTTCAAGCGTGCAGGCTCGATCGCGTCATCGGCGACCGAAGACGCGTCCGTTTTCGAAACCATATCCTGATTGTTCCCCTGTTGCATAAAATGTACCGAAGGCGATCTGCCGTACGCGCCAAACCTGTTAAACCCGGATGCGATATAAACATTCGCGAATGCTCACGCAATGTATGTGACATTCGGATTAGGGTGTCACCAAATGTGTTGCCCCCAAACAGTACCTGAAATTTTCGCGATTCTCTGCAATTAACCCAAAAACAACGGGTTACAAAGCAACACCGTTCATTGTCAAGCAGTGCTTACGGTTCGTATATTGATTGTATTTATTGCAATAATTTTGCCGCCAAGAAAGCGAGCGCCGACACCAAGATCGCAGAACCGAAAGGCAAGCAGAATATCCGCCCAAAAAGCTTGAAACGCAGGTCGCCAGGCAGTCGCCAGATACCCAATTTTTGCAGTCCGGGCAGCAAAGCCGGAAAAACCGTCAACGCGACAAAAATCACCAGAACCCAACGAATCATGCTTAGTCCTCTCTCTATCAGTTCAGCCGGACGGTGGCAGGCTTGTCACGCGGATACCGCATGCATCAAAGCCGATGGCTACGGTCGCTGCGAATAAACTTTTCCGGCAGCTCGACGCCGCTGCCCACCACCAGCACCTTGAACAACTCACCCATTTCAGCGGGCGACGTCAAACACTGCACCGCATTGGCCTGCGGCAAATAGCGCAACTGTTCGACCGGCGACGTGCGCAACAACACATCGCCTATGCCCGCATCCAACAAGAAGGCCGCTTGACTGGCGTACCCCAGCATTTCCAAACCGCCATGTACCGCGGCACGCGCCATGGCAGTGAAATCGACGTGCGCCGTAATGTCTTGCAAGCCCGGAAGATATAGCGGGTCCGGGTGCGCATGGTGCCGATAATGACACATCAGCGTGCCCTGGTCGCGTTGCGCCAAATAGTATTCGTCTGCCGGAAAGCCATAGTCAATCAGGATAGCCGCCCCACCGGCACCGTTGGCTTGATGGCCGGCACACAACATGCCGGCCAGCGAAGTCATGAAAGCGGAGGCAATCGGATGCACTTCGGTCAGGTAACCGTTCGGCAAGCGGTCCGCGTTCGGAATCTGCGCAATCAACGCGGCATCGCATGGTTGCTCGCGGTACGCAAATTTGTTATCGGTCAGCGTTATGCCTCTCTCGCGCCATCCATCTGCCGTTTTAAGCACCAGATGCACCGGCATTGCGTCCAGCACTTCATTGCCTAGAACCACACCGGAAAAAGAAGACGGGAACTGATTTAACCAGCAGACTTGGGTAAATTCGCGCAGCATATCTTCTTGCCGCGCGCGCAATTCGCCGGATAGCTCGACAATCGAATAGCCGGCCACGCTCACCCCCATGGCGTTCAATTCAGTCAATATGTCGCGCGCCAGACGACCGGTTCCGGCGCCAAATTCGAGAATATGCGGTGCGCTTTGCTGCATCAAGCCGGCGACGACCTGGGCCAAAGTTTTACCAAAAAGCGGCGTGATTTCGGGTGCGGTTGTAAAATCACCGTCTTTACCGAGTTTTGCGGCCCCACCACTGTAATATCCGAGTTTGGGAGCATACAACGCCAACTCCATGAAGCGCGCAAACGATATCCACCCGTCTTGATGTCGAATATCGGCCGCAATCAGGTCTTGCAGCGCACGCGATGCGCGGTGCGCATCGGCGGAAGGTTCGGGCAATTGCAGTTGCATAATATTTTATTGAAATCAACAGCATAAACACATATCACCATGGCCACGGACATACCGAAAACAGCACTCGTCACCGGCGGCGCCAAGCGCATTGGGCGGGCAATCGCGCTTGCCTTGGCCCAGCGAGGCTGGGACGTGGTCGTGCATTATGGCCATTCTGAGGCCGATGCGCTCATTGTTGTGAAAGAAATTCTCGATTCCGGACGGCGGGCGGTGGCCGTTCAATGTGATCTGGCCGACGAAGCAGCCGTCAAAACCCTGTTAACGCGGGCCAACCGGGCATTGGGAGCGGAATCGGCGCCTATTTCTTGCGTGGTCAATAATGCATCGAAATTCGAGCAAGACAGCACCGCGGATTTTTCGATGGGCGTCCTCGACGCTCACATGCACGCCAATCTGGCCGCTCCCATCCTGCTGGCGCGAGCGCTGCACGCATTGACGCCGGCAGGCCAACAAGCGGTAGTCATCAACTTACTGGATCAAAAGCTATTCAATCTGAATCCCGATTTTTTATCCTACACGCTGTCGAAGGCTGCGTTGCACAGCGCCACCACCATGCTTGCGCAAGCGCTGGCGCCGACCTTGCGGGTAGTCGGGGTCGCGCCGGGCATTACGTTAATTTCCGCCGACCAGAGCAACGAGGGTTTCGCCAAAGCGCATGCGCAGACGCCGCTGGGCCGCTCCAGCACCGCAAACGATATTGCGGCGGCCGTATGCTTCGCCGCCGAGTCGCCCGCCATTACCGGCACTACGTTGCTGGTCGACGGCGGCCAGCACCTGATTCCTTCCCCGCGCGATGTGATGTTTATCGCCAAATAGTGTGCTGAACCAGCAGACGCCCAACCCTTCGAAACTATGCTCACCTCACTGTCCCATCCGTCCCTGGCCAATTGCCGCCGCCTGTTCCTGACTAATTATGAAGTGCTGATCAACATCGGCGTGCATGAATTTGAGAAGAAGGGCGAACAGCGTGTATTGATTAACGTCGATCTGTTCATCCCGCTTGCACTGTCGACGCCGAAAGGCGATCACCTGGTTGAAGTCGTGGACTACGACTTCATGCGCGATACGATTGCCAAACGCATGGCGCAAGGCCATATTCATTTGCAGGAAACCCTGTGCGACGACGTCGCGCGCGCGATGTTGGCACACCCGAAAGTACGCGCGGTGCGCGTCTCGACCGCAAAACCGGATGTCTATCCGGATTGCGATTGCGTCGGCGTGGAAGTGATCCACATCAAGGCCGCAGAGTAAGGTAAGGAAAATTGGTGCGGGCGGCCCCGATTACGCCGCCGCACTGCTCATCAACCGCAGATGCCTTGGCGCCGATGGCTGCGCCGGCCTGAATACTGCGGTACGGTGCTGCAAGATATTGATCTGGAACACGATCGCTGATATCCACCCGTGTTTCCGAGAGGTTCCCCTTGGAATTCTCCGTTAAATCAATAGGTTATAATCGGGCAATAGTAAAGCTAAGGTGATGAATGAATGATTTAATGGACCTGCCGGCAGATGCGGCCGAGGTTGCACCGGCATTGAGTTTCAAGCAGGCGGAAAAAATCGCCTACGAAAACAATAAATTGCACAGACGCCTGTGCCGCCAGGTCGGGCAGGCGATCGGCGACTTCAACATGATAGAAGAAGGCGACCGGGTGATGGTGTGCCTATCCGGCGGCAAGGATAGTTACGGCTTGCTCGACATTCTGCTCGTCTTGCGCGAACGGGCGCCGATCAATTTCGACATCATTGCCGTCAATCTCGACCAGAAGCAACCGAACTTTCCCGACCATGTGCTGCCCGAATACCTGACCAAACTGGGCGTGCCGTTTCATATTGAAAACCAGGATACCTACAGCATCGTCAAACGCGTTATCCCGGAAGGCAAGACGACTTGTTCGCTCTGCTCGCGCCTGC
>PKWO01000454.1 GCA_003132085.1 Oxalobacteraceae bacterium
GGTTCAGGAATTGCTCGATCAGATAGCCATTTGCCGCATGGAGCTCAATACCGTCAAAGCCGGCTTCGATGGCCAATGCGGCCGACGTAGCGTACTCCTTGATTGCGGCCCCGATATCATGCTCATTCATTGGCCTAGGCGCGCTATGCGGCTGCATGCCATGGGAATCGGTATACATCTCGCCGGGGCAGGTCGCAGCGCTCGGCCCAACGACTTCTGCGCCGGCCGGCAGGTTGGCAACATGCGTCACCCGACCGGTATGCATCAGTTGAACCACAATCTTGCCACCTTTGGCATGCACCGTATTGGTCACGAGTTTCCAGCCACTTACCTGGGCGGCATTGAAAAGACCCGGAATGCGCGCATAACCCAAGCCGTTCGGCGATGGCGATGTGCCTTCGGTAACGATCAGCCCCGCCGTCGCGCGTTGGTCGTAGTATTCGGCCATCAATGCGTTGGGGACATTCGCCCCAACGGCGCGGCTGCGCGTCATAGGGGACATGACTGTCCGATTACTCAATGTAAGCGTGCGGGCGGTAAACGGTTCAAATAACATTGCATTTCCTTTTCATGAATGAGGTCGGATAAATTCTACGGCTTTCGGTCACTCTGCGCTCTGGCGCGGCTGAGGCAGTCCTCACCAGCTTATCGGCCAGCTTCGCATCGGGCCGCATGCGAGCGCATTGCCGATTCATAGCTGTCCAATATCTTTGGTTGACGAAGTATTTCACCGGGCGCCAAGTGCGGCGCGTCGTCCAGTTCATTCATCACCTGCTTGATTTGGCGTTCAAGCTCTGCGTAAGCAAACAGGAATTCCTCATTGGATGTGCTCATGATAGTGTCCTCTGTTGGTTGGTTCGTCCAGGGAATATAGTTGGTTCGTCCAGGGAATATATCCTGAGGCATTCGCCTGTTCTGTGCGTTGGCGAACAGAATTACCTCCTTGCAAGCGACGCATCGCCGCTTGCCGGTTGCGTCGTTTCCAAGTGGCAGCTGCGCAAACCCTGGCGTCTTTGGGCTAACTCCCGCTCGAGCGGCATCCACAAACCAATCACTCCGCATTCGCTGAGGCACACGTTTGCAACGCATCTGCTGGAATCCGGTACCGACGACGTGCGCACGATGCCAAAAGACTTGTCCAGTCAAGTATATAATTACCAATTTTTTCCAAGTTACCGACGGGCGTTACCGAACGACCTAAAATTCGGCCGTTCAGTCTGTGGCGACGATGACACGTCCCTTGCCCATCTCCTTAGCCTCATACATGGCCACGTCAGCGCGATGTAACAGTGCTTTGCTCGTTGTTCCCGACTCTGGAAAACCCGCAACACCGATGCTTGCCGAAATCTCGACAATAAGGTTCCCGATTTGGTAGGGAACGGAGAGACTGTTGATTAGTTTGGCAGCGACTTGTGTCGCTTCGCTTGCCTGCGTGTCGATTAGCACAATGGCAAACTCATCTCCACCAATTCTCGCGGCGATATCTGACGCTCTAATATCTGCCTTAAAGCGTTCGGCAACTTCCTGCAATAATTTATCCCCCGTTGCGTGGCCGTGTTCATCGTTAACCTTTTTGAAATTGTCCAGGTCGATATAGAGCACGGAAAGACAGGTCTCATTTCGCTGGCAAAGAGTCAAGCGTTGGTCGAGGATTTCCTTGAACAACGATTGGTTCGCGAGGCCGGTTAACACGTCATGGTTAGCCTGGTGCTGTGCCCGAAGTAGCATTTCGGACGTTTTTGCCAAGGCCATTCCAACCTCGTCCGCTTCGTGCAAGTTAAATGATTGAATTTCCACCGCCTTGCCCGCGCCTAGGGCGAGCGCTGGCGCCACTAATCCTCGAACTGACCGCGCAATCCTGCCGCCGATTACCCAAGCAAGGTAAAGGCTACACCCCAACATAATTGCTGTGGCCAAGATTAGCCACGAAAATGAATGCATTAATTCTGAACTGAGATTTTTTGCGGGGATACCTAGCGCTACCGACCAGCCCGAATTGGGAGCGCGACTGAAAACGGCGAGCACAGGAATTCCCTCGGAAGTAATGGTTTCGAACGCATCTTCCTGCGATTCGCTAATGCGATTCCTTAATTCTGGCACTGCTTTCTGACCAACAAAACGTTGCATTTCGTGTGTACGCGCAACGATGGTTCCGCTCTTGTCAAGGATGGCGGCAATCCAATCCGGCGGAAGGTTTTGCTGGCTCAACAGCTTGCTGAAGCGTTCGGTGAAGACACCTGCGCCCAAGTTGTATACGACTATATTTCCGCGCCGAACTGGAACATCCACAGCGACAACGGCGCGTTTTGAAATCGGGCCAATGAACAAATTGGAAATGACTGGATTCCCTGTCTCAATGACACGTTTTATATTGGGAATATTGTTTTGTTGGATACGCGGCTCGCCAAAGGGCAGTATTGTGTTGACAAATTGTTTTCCGGTCGCGTCGCTGAGAACAATATTGATACCCCCTTGACCGAAACTAACCTCTCTGGCTTGCTCATAAAACGCGGAAAAGTCATTCGTTGCAATATTTGGTGATGTGGCGAGCGACAGCAGGGATGACTCGACAATCGCAAACTCTGCATCAACTGCCGAAGCCATTGCACGAGCAGTTATCACTGAGTCGCGAATGAGCTGTTCGCGAGCGCGGTGATAGTCGTAAGAAATCAGCATCACCGCCATGAGTGACGCCGGGATGATGCACGCCATGACGAGCAGTACAAGTCGTGACAGTATTGAGGGCGCGCGGATTGTTTTCATTTTTCCAATCACGGGGCGTACCGTTGGAGCGCTGGCAAAACCGCCCAGGCCACTATCGCAGATAGTGCATCAATCCAAACTTATATTGTAAGCGGCACACATTACCCCATTCTTACAGCACTGCAGAAAGAAGACAAGAGGGTTTGCTCGCGGACCTCAGCTACGAGAGCCATCGGATAAGGGGGGCGATGTACGCATCCAGACAAGGAAACCATAGCGGTGGCACCTCCGCAGTGTCGTAAGGTTTGGTTTCTATTCGGGAAGTACTATTCCGGGTGATCTCCGCCCATCGGGGGAATACAGAAATGTCTCTGATTGATGGCAGACCCCCAACATACCGCGTAGAAAATGAATTGGCGACAAGAGCGGGGCGGGGCAAGCTGGAGTCTTTTGTAAGACCACCAGAAGGAGTAAATCAAGAGGGGGTAAGACCGGTTAAATAATATTTCACGCCAAAACTTCGCTCTGTGCGCCGGCGTACCCTTGCTGGCAGTAACCTCCCGGACTGATAACGCAAGGCCATGCATGCCAACGGCATACCTGAAAAAGTCACGATGGATAGAAGCGGCGCGAACAAAGCGGCGATTGAGAAGATCAATGACGGGATGGAAATCAAGATCATCGTTCGTCAAGTCAAATACCTCAACAACATCGTCGAGCAGGATCATCGCGCCGTCAAGCGCGTCACTATACCGATGCTCAACTTTAAGTCGTCAGCCAAAAACGCGTTGGCTGGCGTGAACTTATGCACATGATTCGCAAAGGTAAAACGATCCTTGGGGAAGGGATCCAGATGACTTTTGCCGAATAATTGTACCCCTTGGCAGGATAAATCCGTCCAGTTTTAGGGGCGACGTCTCCACTCGTCCAAACTCTGCATTTTCACAATTAATGCGACAGAACCCGTCATCGTCGTCACAGACTGAATGGCCGAATCTCAGGTTGCTCGTAGGCGTACGCTGACTATTCCGGCAGATGATGCTTGCCGGCAGAGACGCGTTTTGCTTGCAATCCCTCGCCAGCCGCGTCCTCCAAGAATTGCACTTCAGTGCCGATGTCGAGCCGGTCGAATTCGGGGTATATCAAATTTTCGCGATGAAAATAGAATTCCCGTCCGTCCGGCGTCTCAATAAATCCGTATCCGTCCTCGAACAGCTTTGTCACGCACCCCCGGCATGGCCTTCGTGGATTTTCACATCGCCGCGCTGGCAACGGATGTGGTCTTCCAGCTTCCGAATCGCGGCCTCGAACGCGTCTCGTATAACAACCAAGACGTCTTCGTTTCGATGCTCGTGGCTGATCACAATTTCTGCTCCCGGCACCGTGAGATCGATCCGCACCTCATAGAGGCGGCCTTGGTGTTTGTGCTTGCCGGCAACGTCGACTGTAACCCGGCAATGCACAATATGGCCGGAGAACTGGTCCAGTTTCTCGGCCCGTTTACGGATCTCTGCTTCGATCGCATCGGACGGCGGAATATTGAGAAAAGTGATATGAAGAGGAATTATCATGATAATTTTGTCCAAGTTACCGATTGGCTGCATTGGCAGGCCTTTTAATCATCTTACAGGCAGATCGAACTTGGAATTTGATATAGCGCAAAGACGCATACATAAATTGCCTCAGTTAAAATCTGAGTGGGTTCAACGTTTGTGTCAAGCGGGCGTAGCACGGCGGAGTGGACACGCTACATCAAGATTAAATCGCCTATGTTGGCTTCATTGCAATCGCGGCCGCGAAGGCGCCTCAGCCTGCCTGATAGCTTGGGCGACAATACGTCCAGCGATCTCCGGGTCTTTGATCAGGGTGGCCAAGAGGAGTTCACCGAGGGTCGTGTTCATCAATGTCGCAACCTCGATCTTGGCTTCGGGCTGAGATTCGGCTTTCGCTTCGGGCTGAGGTTCGGCTGTGGCTTCGGGCTGAGGTTCGGCTGTGGCTTTGGGCTGAGGTTCGATCTTAGCTTCGGGTTGAGGTTCGGTTTTCCCTTCGGCCTCAGGCTCAGCCTTGGCTTTGGGCTGAGGTTCGGTTTTCGCTTCGGGTTGAGGTTCGGCTGTGGCAGAATTGAAAATTCGATAGGTGTATAGTTTCGCGTGCGGTAACAACGCCAAAGCGAACAGCGCGATGCTACCGCCCAGCAAGACAAAAACGACGACTGAACCACCGTCCTTCATGAACCCCATATAAAGTCCAAATGCAAGCGTGACTGCACCGAGGGCGAGGAAAATATAACAGACTTTCATTTTGGCGGGGCTGAGCGGCTGGGGTTCAGGCATCGAATTCTCCGGGGAGGCAATGATCAACTTTGGTTTTTAATATCCGATCTGAAAAAGAATAGACATAAATGCCGGAGCGTTCTGTGCGCCAGCGCACTTAGTAATTTTTGTTCCAATAATTTTTTTCCGCATTTGAGCCACTCGTCTTGCTCTCTGCAATCAGTTCCGCGTTGGGTAATCGGCATATTCTTTCGATCGGTGCGGATGGAATATGCTGAAGTCGGCACATTCACACTGCGCTTGAATCCCATCGCGCAACGGTCATTGCTAAGTCATTGATTTTAAAG
>PKWO01000097.1:0-6622 GCA_003132085.1 Oxalobacteraceae bacterium
AAGCCGCAACGGTCGTCTTTTCGCCAAATGCCTTGCTCTGGATCGGACCTTGGGTTGCTGCCATGACGCTGGTTTGCGAAGCCGGAAGGTCTTGGGCAAAATCATTGGCCATCGCTTCGGGTGGCAGCGACAAATAACCATCCGCGTCGGCGACCAGTTTTGTTATTCCTGGCGACGGCGGGTAGTCTTTGCCCACTTCCGCAGCGCTCTGTCCCGCGTCGGGTGCAAATGCAGCGACATAGACCAAGCCGGCAACCTTCGTGTTCTGTCCGGCTTCCGTAATCACCATTCCCCCCCAGGAGTGGCCCACCAGCACGACCTTTCCGGTCTGGCTATCGATAGCCCGTTTGGTTGATGCAACATCATCAGCAAAGGAATTCAAGCCGTTCTGTACCGCACGGACCTTGATGCCTTTGGCTTGCAACAGCGGAATGACCTTGCTCCAGTCAGAACCGTCTGCGAAGGCGCCATGCACGATGACGACCGATGTATCGTGGGTCGGTGTATTGGCCGCATGCACGAAGTTGCCTGCGGCAAGGCCGATTGTGCCTAGTGCGAGCGCAAGAGTGGTCCGGTTTAGCATAAGTGTTCTCCAATCGTGGTGTTGCGGCCAAGAGCCGCGGAAGGCACAGTATGGAGAATTCGTCGATTGCAGTGCATCGGTCAATTGACCGACCTCGGCTTGCGTCCCGGAATGATATGCTCAGCAAAGCAAGATCGTATTCATCACCTCTAAAGTTTGCCGCCCTTCCAAACATGTATAAAGTATCCACTGTCCCGGTTAGCGATGCCATGCTGGCGCTGGCCTTTGTCGGCGATCTCAGTATGGGACAGCCGACCAACCATTCCGTGCGAACCGCACGACTGGCGGCATTGTTAGCGGCACAAGAGGGGGCTAGCGAGGAGGAATGTGCGGCGGCCTATAGCGTCGCGCTATTGCGTTGGTCGGGGTGTACCGCCAATGCAGGCGGTTTCAGCCAACTTTTGGGAGACGACGTTGCCGGGCGCAGGAGCATGCTGGCGCTGATGCAGCCCGGGTTTGGCGTCCAGACCCGGCAGCAAATTTATCCACTCGCACAAATTCATTGCGAGGTGTCTGGCGATATTGCGGCGATGCTGAGCATGCCCCGCGCAGTCGAGACGGGATTGCGGCACATTTTTGAAACCTACGATGGGCAAGGCATGCCGGGGCTGTTGAAACATCCGCATCTGCCTGCGTCGGTCTACCGCGTCGCGCTAGTCAGCGATCTGGAAATTCTAAGCCGCGTTCATGGCATCGATGCGGCGCTGGCCTATGTGGGCAGTCAAAGCAACATCAAATATCCCGATGAACTGGTCCAGCTGCTAATCCGTTTTGCACGGGANNGACGTGTCGCCGCCGGTCGATGTTCCATCGTCCGCTTCCACCGCGCCAAATAACATTCCGTTGACATTGGTGGCCGACGTCATCGATCTGAAGTTGCCGTGGCTAGCCGGATATTCTCGCCAAGTGGCTGAACTTGCGCACGCCGCCGCCGCGTTGCAAGGACTGGCGCCAACCATCCAGGAGCAGTTGTACAGTGCCGGGCTGATACATGGAATCGGCCGTGCCGCCATACCCAATAGCGTATGGAATACGCCAGGCCGCCTGGATGCGTCAGCCTGGNNGGGAACAGGTTCGGCTTGCCCCTTACTGGACTTCGCGCGCGGCACAGCAGATCCGCAGCTTGACGCTGGAAGTGAACCTGGCCTCACACGCCTACGAGCGGCAAAATGGCACCGGTTACTTTCGCAGTCTTGCCGACGAAGCGATCACTATTCCGCAACGTACGCTGGCAATAGCCGTCGCCTGGATAGCATTGTGTTCGCCTCGGCCATGGCGCGCGCCTTTCAGTAAGGTCGACGCCAGTGCGCGCTTGCGTGATGAGGCGGTGCGAGGAGGCTTCGACCCAGTCGTTGTTGATGCTGTCTTGGCGGCGGCAAGCGGCCAACGCTTGAAACCACCCGCGAAGGCTGCCGCCGTCTTGACTAATCGTGAAACCGAAGTCTTGCGCAAGATCAGCCTGGGAGAAAGCAACAAGGAAGTGGCCCGCAGTTTGGCGGTGAGCCCCAGTACGGTGCGCACACATGTCGAAAGCATTTTCAGAAAACTGCAATGTTCCACACGCGCCGCTGCGACACTCAAGGCGTACACAATGGAAATAATTTAGAGGCTGGTGCGAAACTAGAACTCATTTCAACCATTGCAACCTGAGAAAACGGTCTATTCGGGATGGCGTGCTTGGCGGTGACCAGGGAATTCGGATACCCGCGCCGCACAGTTCGCTGGGTTACCTGACACCGAACAGATTTGCAGAAGGATTTTTAACCACGGACTCCAAGATGGTTTCGTACTAAATTGGGGAGCAGGTCAGCCTCTCTTCAAGCGTCGTGCATGGAATTAACACGAAAAGTCGGTACATGCTCCCAGAGCCGTCAAAGCGGTAGTTACCTCCGTGGCCGCAGCCTCATCCAGATTGAAGCCAATAGAATGGATGCAAGTGTAGAAAAACTTTGTCTTTGCGCGCTCGGTCATGAGGAACAATTTTCCCAATGTCGGATTGTAGGTAATGCCTTTGATGTCCCGCAACGAAATTTGCACCTTCGTTGCAAAAACAGGGGATGAACAGTTGCCCCGCTGTTCTATGTAGGGGGCGTTTGTCCATTCCGCGCCGAGTTGTCTTTCCAAGACCTTTTTGGCAGAGGACTCCGGCATAAGTGCAGCCAGTTGTTTGTCGGCAGTTAGCTGGGTAGCGCAGCCCGCACCTAGCAGAGAAATCAACGCGATTGAGAGAAAAATACGCACCATCATTCTGGTCTCTTGACTTGGTGGGAGTTAATTTTATTGCCGGACATATACCCGGCCGCCGACAAGAGAACTGACAATCTCGCCGTTATCCAAAGTCACAGAGAGTGTCGTTCCCTTTTGTTTCTCAGCCCGCCCGGCAAGCTTTAGCCCGTTCATTTCAATTTCCAGTCGCGCGTTGGGTTGCACTGTTCGATTAACCTGGGCAATCGCGAAGCCGTATCGTGCATTTACCTCAACCACACTACCAATAAATTCTGTGAATGTGTTCACGGTTTTGGCGCCATTGCCGCTTTGATTTGGCAAGTTGTGGAGGTTGCCCTGTGCAAATTCGTTGCCTTGCTGGGCAGACTGTCCCGATAAGCGAAGCGCCTCGGAATAATTACCCTGGGTATAGGCCAGCGCTCCTTTGCGATTTCCCTCGGCTGCATTTGCTTCACGGTCATATCGCGGTTTGGCGTCTCCCTGCGGTGACGGTGCCTGACTATTGCTCTGTGCGTCAACACGCTGGGGGCTAGCCGCCGATGCGCCCTTTGCTTCAGCATGAAGGCGAAGATTCTCCTTGTACGCTTCAAGTTTGATTCGATTTTTCTCTCGTATTTGGGCCACTTCCAAGTCATGCCGCCGTTGCATCAATTTTTTTTGGGCTTGCAGCGCCGCCTCTTGTTGCCTCCGCGCCTGCATTGCATTTCCCATACTCTTCGGCTCCGCGACATAAGGCTTTGGGCCAGGAAGAGGCGGGGATGGCGGCGAATTGGGACGATTACCAACCGAAATAAAAAAGATAACGATTGCGACACCCCAAACCCAACCTGAAGTCGGTTTCCGTTGTTTTTTCAAAGCACGCCCAAGACCCAATCCAAAAGAATATAAGAGATGCAGAAGCAACATTGCTGACGGGTGAAATTTCTCTGCGCCTTCGGTGAAGGCGGTATTTCTTGCCTCCGTCATTGCAATCCACGCGTCATGCTGCTGCCGCTTTTCCGGGCTGGACAATGTTTCATAAGCTACATTGAGCGCAGCCATGATTCGAGTGGAATCACTGTTACCTGGATTTCGGTCGGGGTGATATTTTTGCGAAAGCGATTTGTACGCGGCACGAATCACTTCCGGTGAAGCGCTTCGCGCTACCTGGAGATTTTCGTAGTGGCTATGGACTTTTGTCATTCAATCAACCTGCGGCATGCGGCGTACCGTTGCGCCCATCATCTCTTTTACCACTCTTTTGATTTTTTGACCACACCATGATGCGGTATCTGGCAGCGCAATAAAAACCCGCACAAGGCGGGTGGCGTTTCTGCTTGGTAGCTTAGTCGTCAGAACTTATCGCACCGAACAGCCTCAAGGATCTTGTGGACGCAAATGCGATCCGGCATGCCACCGTGGTGGCCAATCAATGCGCGTATTGCCTCGGATGAGTGGGCAGCGATCCGCGCGGCCAAGCAGGCGCTGCATGACACCCTATGAAATAAATTTTACCTTTTCGAGTGAATGGGCACAAATAGCCATTGTAAAATCAGCCATCGTTCGTACAGCTCGTCTATTCGGTCATGTTGGACAAGCTCTCCAGTTCCTGCGCGGACACCGGCATACGTTCGGAGCGACGAATGTGCAACACCTCTATGTCGGCACTTACGCGATAGAACACCAGGAACGCGCCGCGAGCAACAACCAGTCGCCGAATACCCGGCGCAAGCTCATACGGCTGCGCTATTTCCGGGTTGTCCTTAAGTGCCAAAACCGGGGCCTTGATCTGAGCCAGCATCTTGCTCGCCAACGCCACGCCACCAACCTCACGGTAATACTGGTTGTGCTCCATCAAATCCGTCTTGGCCTGGTCAAGAAACTTAACGCGCATTGCGCGCTTCCATCTCCGCAAATACGTCTTCCGCATCGTGCCAGATCGCGCCAGGCGCATCAGCTAAAGCTATGCGTTCGTCCAACACGCGCTTGAGTCCGGCAGCATGGTGCGCCGCCCTCAGTGTTGCTGCCTTGTCTGGTCGTCCTGGACGGTCCAATTGGCGTTCCTGTGGTCGCCACTGCGCAACCGAGAAGTGCCCGCCTTCAAGCCCCAAATCGCGCACAATCTCGAACGCCTTGGCAGGATTGCCGAAGCGTCGAACTTGTTTCGACACCGCTGCGATCAGCGTAACAGGTCCATTTCGCGTCTCGAACTCCAGTGTAAACATGCTGCCCATTGGCCTCAAATTGGCCGACAGGACGCCGCCAGACGAAGCAGCAGAACGCGCTTGCTCAATCGTAAAGGTTTTCATTGTTCACTCAATAATAGCAAAAACACGTTTTATTATAAATCGTGCGATTATCTATAGTCAACCGTCACTTTTGTTTGACTTGACATCCTTTGGGCGCAATTCGTCACGGTGGCCTTGCGTTCAAGGGGCGTGAATTTGCGGCGTGAATGGCGATAGTGGCCGGGGCTTTAACCACCGGATAGATCCTTGCGTTCAAGGGGCGTGAATTTGCGGCGTGAATGNNGCGTGAATTTGCGGCGTGAATGAACTGTGGTCGGCATGCTGGGCGGCGGTTCTTGTCCGATCCGCGCGATTTCTTTTTTCCTCCGCCCGATCCGGTTCCGGTGGCGGCAATCCCGGAAGGTGGTGCGGCCGGCGTGGCGCCGGAGCGTGCCCGTCCTGATTAACCGGCGGGTTTGAGCCCGTTCCAGCGCGGAGTCAACGCATGCGGGATGCCGAATAAATCAAGCACCCTTCCGACCGTATGATCGACCATTTCGGCAATTGTTTGCGGGCGCTGATAGAAACCGGGCAGCGGCGGGAAGACGATGCCGCCCATTTCCGTGACCGATGTCATGTTGCGCAAATGGGCGAGGTTGAATGGGGTTTCGCGCACCATCAGAACCAGGCGCCGCCGTTCTTTCAACGCGACATCGGCAGCGCGGGCAATCAGGTTGTCGGACAAGCCCAGTGCAATCGACGCCAGCGTTTTCATCGAGCNNGCGGGTTGTACGCGCGGGCGGCGAGCGCCTCGACGTCCTTGCGATTCATATCCATTTCATGGTGCAGGTTCAGCACACCGGCGTCGGATACGATCAGGTGGGTTTCGATGCCGGAAACGGCGCCGAGCACCTGCAGCAGGCGCACGCCGTACACGGCGCCGCTCGCGCCGGTGATGGCAACAATCAGGCGCTTGGTCGGTAACGCAATGGATGCGTCAGGCGACGCCTCCATCTTATGCGTTCAACAACGCTTGCAGCTCGCCGGACTCAAACATCTCGTTCATGATATCGGAACCGCCGACGAATTCGCCGTTCACGTACAGTTGCGGAACCGTCGGCCATTTGGAGTAATCCTTGATGCCTTGCCGCACTTCCGGGTCGTCCAATACATTGATGGTCACGATGTTTTCAATACCGCTGGCCTTCAACAATTGCATTGCCTTGCCCGAAAACCCGCATTGCGGAAACTGGGCGGTGCCCTTCATGAATAACACGACCGGGTTTTGCGTCACGGTCTCTTTGATCCAGATTTGTACGTCGCTCATTGCAGCCTCACTGTAGTTGATACCGTCATTATAAGAAAATCTGCGCAGGTCTGCCTGACTAGCGAAAAATCATCCCTTGAGTTTGGCAAATGCAGCCGCCATCGCACTATTTGCCGAGTCTTGCCGGGGTTGTTGCTGTTGCTGCTGGTGTTGCGATAGACGCTTGGCGTCATTGCGGTCGCCGCGCTGCTCGGGTTTGGCGCCGGCGACCGGCGCGCTGTCCGCGAGCCGCATGGTCAATGCGATGCGCTTGCGCTTTTCATCGACTTCCAGCACTTT
>PKWO01000097.1:6655-7076 GCA_003132085.1 Oxalobacteraceae bacterium
CGCGGGTCGCGCCCCGGTTTTTCCAGCTCTTTGAGGATGTCGGTGATGGTCGGCACGCCAAATTTGGCGTCCGCGTACGTGCTCGGATTCAGCGATTTCAGCAATCTTTCGTCGCCAATGACGCTTTTTACATCTTTTTTGAGGTCAGCGAGGATTTTCTTGACCAGCGGATAAGACTCCGGGTGCACTGCCGACGCATCCAGCGGGTTCTCGCCGTTCATCACGCGCAGGAAGCCGGCTGCCTGTTCAAAGGTCTTGTCGCCCAGGCGCGGCACCGCGCGCAAACCGGCGCGCGACGTGAACATTCCATTCAGGTCGCGGTAGCTGACGATGCTTTGCGCGACGCTGGCGTTCAAGCCTGATACCCGCGCCAGCAGAGGGGCGGAGGCGGTGTTGACATCGACGCCGACCGCATTCACGC
>PKWO01000348.1 GCA_003132085.1 Oxalobacteraceae bacterium
GCCGTTTCCTCGCCGCAGACATATGAGCCGGCGCCTTTGCGCACCTCAAGATAGAAAGATTTACCGGACCCGAGAATATCGCCGCCGAGATAGCCGGCGTTGCCGGCGTTCTCGATCGCTTCATTCAGTGCCTCGATCGCATGCGGGTATTCCGATCTGACATAAACGTATCCTCTGGTGGCGCCCACCGCGATAGCGGCGATAGTCATGCCCTCGATCAGCATGAAGGGATCTCCTTCCATCACCATGCGGTCCGAGAAGGTGCCAGAGTCGCCTTCATCGGCGTTGCATACGATGTATTTTTGCGTCGACTGCGTGCCTAGCACGGTTTTCCATTTGATGCCGGTTGGGAAAGCGGCGCCACCGCGACCGCGCAGACCGGAATCCAGCACTTCCTGCACGATGCCATCGGCCGTCATGCCCAACGCGCGCTGTAAGCCGGCGTAGCCCTCGTGCGCCAGATAATCGTCGATCGACACCGGATCCGTGATGCCGACGCGCGCAAAGGTCACACGCTCCTGATTTTTTAAGTAGGGAATTTCTTCCGTCCGACCGAGCGACAACGAATGCGCGCCGCCGCGGATAAAATCGGCGTCGAACAGCGCTGCCACGTCTTCCTTGCTAACTGGGCCATAAGCGATGCGGCCATCTGAGGTGTCCACTTCGACCATCGGCTCCAGCCAGAACATGCCGCGCGATCCATTGCGCACAATGTGCACATCGATGCCGCGCCGAACCGATTCCACCATGATGGCCTTCGTCACATCGTCTGCGCCCAATGCCAGCGCGGTCGAGTCGCGCGGTACGTAGAGGGTGATACTCATTTTGCAACTCGCTTGGCATTGATCAACGTATCAAACTTTTCCGGGGTGATGCGCGCATGGAGTTCGTCGCCGATTGTCATGTTCGGGCCGACTGCGCATTGGCCGAGGCAATAGACCGGCTCCAATGTAACTTCTCCATCGGCCGTGGTTTCATGAAAATCGCAGCCAAGAACCGCCTTTGCATGTGCGACCAATTCGTCCGCTCCTCTTGCTTGGCAAGCCTCGGCGCGACATAATTGAACCAGGCGTTTACCTGACGGTTCTTGGCGGAAATGGTGGTAATAAGTGATGACGCCGTGCACTTCGGCCTGTGATACATTCAATTCATCGGCGATTATCGGGACCGCATCCGACGGAATGTAGCCGATTGCTTCCTGAATGCCATGCAAGATTGGCAACATGGCGCCAGGCATCGACTTACCTGCCCTGACCAAGTCCTTAACGGTGGTGATGGTGGTGATTTCCCATGACTTTACGGGCTGCATGTGTGTCTCCTTATCTGATCGGCTGGCATAAAATGCCGCTTCATTCATCGCTTCGTAATATACATTTACGTATAATTTCGGAAGTTAATTCGCTATATGGTAAAGGGTCTTTCCTCTCACACGCAATATGATAATATTCGACATATGGATAGGGCATATACAACAATTTAAATAGGTAAAGTTGGTCATATATGAGGATTGAAATTCGACCAAGCTTGTTTTTGTTGAACGACACCGCCAAACCTTTTTCATTTGTGAAGGGTCTGCAGCTATTGGCAGCTATCGAAAAGGTCGGCAACTTGCAGGCGGCGAGCAAAGCGCTGTCGATCTCTTACCGGCATGCCTGGAATGCGTTGGCCGAGATGGAGGCGTTGCTCGGCAGTGCGGTCGTTGAGATGACCCGAGGACGGGGGTCGGAGCTGACCCCGCTGGGCAAACAGCTGGTGGCGGCGGAAAGGCTGATTCACGCCAGGGTGGGGCCGCTGCTTGACAGCATGGCCAGCGAAATTGAGGCAGAGATTCAAAGCGCCATTTCGTTCGTGAGAAATGTATTGAAAATTTATGCCAGTCATGGGTTTGCCATTGAAGCGCTCAACAAGCATCTGCAGAAAAAAAATATCCCGCTCGATCTGAGCTATCGCGGCAGCTTGGAGGCGATGAGTTCTTTTAGTCGAGGCTATTGCGACATTGCCGGTTTCCACGTGCCGATAGGCGCATTTGAAGTTCCGGTATTCAGGCACTTTGAACCATTATTCAAACCCAGCCACCAGCTCATCAACCTCGCCACCCGCAGGCAGGGAATCATGGTGGCAAAGGGGAACCCGAAAAAAATCTGGTCCATTGAGGATTTACTGCGTTCCGACGTACAATTCGTGAACCGCCAGCAGGGATCGGGAACGCGCCTGATCCTTGATTTGTTGCTGCAGCAGGAAGGGAAAACCGGGAGCGACATCAACGGTTTCGAAAATATTGAACTTACGCATGCGGCCGTCGCCGCTTACATATTGTGCGGCAAGGCCGATGCCGGTTTGGGTGTCGAAACGGCGGCGCGCCAATTCGATCTGGATTTCGTTCCGCTGCTTACCGAACGTTATTTCCTGATCTGCGACAAAAAAATGTTGGTCGATTTACGGTTCAAACCGATTCTGGAGCTTTTGAATGCGAGTGAATTCCGAGCAGCGGTCAATAATTTACCCGGGTACGACGCCAACCAGACGGGTACGGTCATGACCTTGCGCGAAGCGTTTCCCAACGTGTTTATTTCTCATGGCAATACCGCCGCGCAACGTAAAAAAGGGAAGGCGAAAATCGCACATGAAAAGACCTGATGTTTATTTATTCGCGAGTGTGGGTGCCCGCCTGTGCGCAGACTTTTCTCTCTGCGGCGACTAACAAGCGTTGAAGATAAGGTCGGGAAGGAAGCGGCCGGCGTGAAGATGGTGAGCATGATGCGGCGAAAATTGACCGTGGTCAATGCTGTTCGGCGTGCCCCCTCGCTATGATAGGCCCGCATGATGCGGTGCAGCGCCCAAGAGCGCATACCGAGCGCGAATCGATTCCGCCGTTTATTCGACGGTTTACGAGGCGCAAACTACCCATAAATAAGGCATTATAGAGTATCAACGAATTCCCAGGAGACAATGATGAGCAAAGCGTTAGACGGCGTCCGTATTCTTGACTTCACCCATGTGCAGTCGGGGCCGACTTGTACCCAGTTGCTGGCATGGTTCGGGGCTGACGTGATCAAGGTCGAGCGTGCTGGAGAAGGAGACGCCACANNACGCGGCCAATTGCGTGACATACCCGACGTGGACAGCCTGTATTTCACAATGCTGAACCACAACAAACGTTCAGTTACTTTGGACACCAAGAACCCGAAAGGGAAGGAAGTGCTCGAAAAACTGATCAAGACTTGCGATGTGCTGGTCGAGAACTTTGCGCCAGGCGCACTGGACCGCATGGGTTTCACCTGGGAGCACATACAGGAACTCAATCCACGCATGATCGTCGCTTCTGTCAAGGGCTTCGGTCCGGGACCCTACGAGGACTGTAAGGTCTACGAAAATGTCGCGCAATGCGCCGGCGGCTCGGCCTCGACCACAGGCTTCGATGATGGGCCGCCGATGGTAACGGGCGCGCAGATCG
>PKWO01000313.1 GCA_003132085.1 Oxalobacteraceae bacterium
CGTTATATTGGACCAAAAGCAAAACTTTCCCGCCGCGAAGGCACCGACCTGTTCCTGAAGAGCGCGCGTCGCTCGCTGGATTCCAAGTGCAAGCTGGACTCCAAGCCGGGTCAACATGGCCGTACTTCCGGTGCACGTACGTCCGACTACGGTAACCAACTGCGTGAAAAGCAGAAGGTCAAGCGTATGTACGGCATTCTTGAGCGCCAGTTCCGCCGTTATTTTGCCGAAGCCGATCGCCGCAAGGGCAATACCGGTGAAAACCNNCGTCGTCTACCGGATGGGTTTTGGTTCGACCCGCGCTGAGGGTCGCCAATTGGTCAGTCACAAGGCGTTTACCGTGAATGGCGGCGTCGTCAATATCGCTTCCTATCAAGTGAAAACCGGCGACGTGATTGCCGTTCGCGAGAAATCCAAAAAGCAAGTGCGTATCGTCGAGGCGTTGTCGTTGGCCGAGCAAATCGGCTTGGCAAGCTGGGTTTCGGTTGATTCCAAGAAAATGGAAGGCACGTTTAAGTCGTTGCCGGACCGTAGCGAAATCGCCAATGACGTCAATGAATCGCTGATCGTTGAATTGTATTCTCGTTAAAATTAGTTAAGACTGCGCCCATCTCGTTTGAAATGGGCGTTTCCGACATGCCATCAGCCTTATCGGTGTAATGAGCCGAGGGTATTGAAAAGGACATTTCATGCAAAGCAGCTTGTTGAAACCCCGTATTATTGAAGTCGAAGCACTCGGTGCCGGTCACGCCAAGGTCGTGATGGAGCCATTCGAGCGTGGCTATGGCCATACTTTGGGCAACGCGTTGCGTCGCGTGCTGTTGTCTTCAATGGTTGGCTACGCGCCGACTGAAGTCACGATCGCGGGTGTCGTGCACGAATATTCATCACTTGACGGCGTGCAGGAAGATGTCGTCGATTTGTTGCTGAACCTGAAGGGCGTTGTGTTCAAGTTGCATAATCGCGACGAAGTGACGTTGACGTTGAAGAAGGAAGGCGAAGGCTCGGTCCTGGCTTCCGATATTGACCTGCCGCACGATGTCGAGCTGGTGAACCCGGATCATGTGATCGCTCACCTGACCGCCGGCGGCAAGTTGGACATGCAGATCAAGGTTGAAAAAGGCCGTGGTTACGTACCGGGTAACGTACGCCGCCTGTCTGAAGACGCCAATAAGACCATTGGCCGTATTATTCTGGACGCGTCGTTCTCGCCAGTGCGCCGGGTTTCCTATTCGGTAGAGTCCGCCCGCGTTGAGCAGCGTACCGACCTGGACAAACTGGTCATCAATATCGAAACCAACGGCGTCATTTCGCCGGAAGAAGCGATTCGCCAATCGGCACGCGTGCTGGTCGACCAATTGAATGTGTTTGCGGCGTTGGAAGGCACGGAAGCGACTGCAGAAATGCCGTCACGCGCGCCGTCAGTTGACCCGCTCCTGTTGCGTCCGGTCGACGATCTGGAACTCACCGTGCGTTCGGCCAACTGCCTGAAAGCGGAAAACATTTACTACATTGGCGATTTGATCCAACGTAGCGAAAATGAACTGTTGAAGACCCCCAATCTGGGCCGCAAGTCCTTGAACGAAATCAAGGAAGTGTTGGCATCGCGCGGTTTGACGCTCGGCATGAAACTCGAAAACTGGCCGCCGGCCGGTCTTGAAAAGTAATTGGGGCTTGGCCGGCTGAGCTGGCTTCGCGTCATAAACACATAATCACCGGCCCGCGATGGCGTCGCAAGCGACATCGATAGAAGAGCTGGATCCAAACTAAGAACTGAAAGGAAATATCATGCGTCACCGTCACGGCCTCCGTAAATTAAATCGCACTTCTTCCCATCGTCTGGCGATGCTGCGCAACATGACAGTTTCATTGCTGCGTCACGAAGCGATAAAAACCACATTGCCGAAGGCCAAAGAGTTGCGCCGCGTCATTGAGCCGATTCTGACTCTGGGCAAGACCGATAGCCTGGCGAACAAACGTCTCGCGTTCAACCGTTTGCGCGATCGCGAAATGGTTGTCAAGCTGTTTGCGGAACTCGGCCCACGCTATGCCAATCGTAATGGCGGTTATTTGCGCATTTTGAAGATGGGCTTCCGGGTTGGCGACAATGCGCCGATGGCCTACATCGAATTGCTGGACCGGCCGGATGCGACCGAAGCGGTTGAAGTGGACAGCGCCGAATAAAGCAAGATGTCGGTGCTAACAAAACAAAAAACAAAAAACAAAAGCCAGGTGATGCCTGGCTTTTGTTTTTACAACTGCTGGTAACGTTGTCATTTAATAGATGAATCGGTTGATTACCCGAATGCAAAACATAATCATCGCTTTATTTCAATAAACATCTGTTCGACCGGCGTTTTTCGATTGAACCTTTCGGACGCCGAAGGCATTAACTGAAAGAGCGACTATGGATTAAGTCCTGGTCGTGTTGACCACCGTGCCCTCCTTGATCGTTGCGAAAACCATGGCGCGTTATTTGGTTGGTTAAAAAAATGGCGGCCTGCGTCAATATTCAACCTGGTGTAAAGTCGTATAACGGTGGGAAGGAGTGATCAGGCAGGCAAATGAGGTAACCTGCTCGGTGAAGACCACGCGTCGGCGTTATCCTGTTGTCAAGGCGGCGATCAAGGCCATGCACCTGCATCACACCCGAAATTATTGCGCTACCGATCAGTGAAGGCTGGCGGCCTTATGCCGATTGGGTTATCGAGAAATCGAAAGAGGATATGAATGTTTAGTTGGCATAATCTACCGGCCACGGTGTCAAGCGTTTACGTGCGTAAAGCACTGATGGTTTTGCTGTCGCTATTTTTGCTTGCGCCCATGGTGCAGGCGGCTGAGGATTTTCTCGACCCTGAGGTGGCGTTCAAATTTTCGGCCAAGATGCTCGATGCGAAGACGGCCGAGGTGACCTATGCAATCGCCGACGGCTACTACATGTATCGCGAGCATTTCAAATTTAGCGTGGAAGGCGGCAAGATGGGTGCCCCGGTTTTTCCAGCCGGCAAGGTTAAATTTGATGAAACCTTTCAAAAAAACGTTGAGACCTATCATCATTCGGTGAGCATACGCTTGCCGGTGGAATCGGCTGGTCCATTTACCTTGATCTCAACCGGGCAGGGCTGCGCGGAAAGAGGTTTGTGCTATCCACCGATGGAATCGAAGATCAACTTGACGCCGCCGGCACATCTCGGCGCACAAGGGACAATTGACGCGTCAGATCAGGCCGGGGGCGCCCCCGCAGGCACGCTTGGCATGTCGATGGCCGCCGCCCCACCCGCGCCGCAAGCGGACGCTGACACCGGCGTTTTCGAGGCGGCAATCAAAGGCGGCAGGNNTGGCATTGTCTCTCACGCCGTGCGTGTTGCCGATGGTCCCGATTCTATCGTCGATCATCGTCGGCGAGGGCAGCGCGGTCACACGCCGGCGCGGCTTCACTTTATCGGCTACCTATTCATTCGGAATGGCGGTCGTTTATACCGCACTCGGTCTAACCGCCGGCTGGATCGGCGAAGGATTGGCGGCCAGCTTTCAAAATCCGTGGGTGTTGGGCGGCTTTGCGCTACTGATAACGGTCCTCGCACTGTCGATGTTCGACGTCTATCAATTGCAAATGCCGGCCGCCATCCAACTCAAATTGATGAAGGCGTCAGACAAGCAAGCCGCCGGAAAACTTACCGGCGTATTTGCAATGGGAGCGCTGTCCGGCTTGATCATCGGCCCCTGTGTTGCTGCGCCGTTGATCGGCGTGCTGGTGTTCATCAGCCAAACACATGACGCGGTGCTGGGCGGTAGCGCATTGTTTGCTACCGCAGTCGGCATGAGTGTGCCGTTGCTGCTGGTCGGAATTTCAGCCGGCTGGCTGTTGCCGCGTGCCGGCGTGTGGATGGAGGCGATCAAGCGCCTCTTCGGCGTGGTGTTGCTGGGAGTTGCGCTGTGGATGGTTTCTCCCGTGATTCCTGCAAGCATTCAAATGCTGGGTTGGGCAGCTTTGGGTTTCGGATATGGTGCATACCTGCTGTTCAGCAAACGCTGGGGGGGGATATCAAAGGCGTTTGGCGTGCTGTTCGCGTTATTCGGTATCGTTCAATTGGTTGGGGCGACTACCGGCGGGCATGACGCGCTGGCGCCGCTGGCGCATCTGACCGGGAAGCAGCAGAAGAAGACCGATTTCATCCGCATCAAATCGGTTGCCGAGCTGGATGCCGCATTGGCCAAGGCCCCCGGTAAGACAGCAATGCTGGATTTTTACGCCGATTGGTGCGTATCTTGCAAAGAAATGGAGGCGTTGACGTTTTCGGATCCGCATATCCAGGGAAAATTTGCCGACATGGTATTGTTGCAGGCCGATGTGACCGCCAACAATGGCGACGACAAAGCCTTGCTAAAACGTTTCCATCTGTTCGGTCCTCCCGGCATTATTTTTTTCGACAATAGCGGCCGGGAAATCGATGGCGGTCGTGTGGTCGGCTATCAGGATGCGGATAAGTTCGCTTCGTCGCTGACCCGGATATTTCGTTAGCGCGCCGGATGACGAGCGAAATGGCTTTATAGCAAAACGTAATTTGCATAAGCCATAAAAAAACCTTGAGGGATCGTAGCGTTGCGGCTATATTTTAAGTCTGTTGTCGTTTTTGCTTTATTCCACAACATCAAGGAGCAGTTATGACGCTACGTTTGGGTGACATCGCACCGGACTTTGAACAAGATTCCTCGATTGGCAAGATCAAATTTCACGAATGGGCAGGTGATTCCTGGGTAGTCTTGTTCTCGCACCCGGCGGACTTCACGCCAGTGTGCACTACGGAGCTTGGCTTGACGGCAAAATTGAAACCTGAATTCGACAAACGAAATGTGAAAGCGATTGCTTTATCGGTCGATCCGGCGGACAAGCATGTGCAATGGATCAAGGATATTGAAGAGACGCAACATACGGTCGTAGGCTTTCCCATCATCGCCGATGCCGACAGGAAAGTTGCTGCACTTTACGACATGATCCATCCGAACCAGTCGGAAACCATGACCGTCCGTTCGCTGTTCGTCATCGACCCGAAGAAGAAAGTGCGTCTGACCATCACTTATCCGATGAGTACCGGCCGTAACTTCGACGAAGTGTTGCGGGTCATTGATGCATTGCAGTTGACCGATGCCTATACGGTGGCGACACCGGGCAATTGGCGCGATGGCGACGATGTGATCATCCCGTTGTCGATCCAAGATGAAGCGATCATCAAGCAAAAATATCCGAAAGGATTTACTGCGCCGCGCCCTTATTTAAGGATTACGCCGCAGCCGAACAAATAATCGGCTCGCCATAAAAAAGCGCCCGGTTCCCGTGCGCTTTTTTAATCCCTCATTTTCGGCTGCCAGCGTCCAACCGGTGTCGACGACAACNNACAACTGGTAGCGGACGCTCAGCGAGGTAGAGTGCGATGGGCTTATCTATTGCGCCGCATCCACGAGTTAGGTTTGCAATGGCCCACTGACGGTGTTACCATGGTGACACCGTGTAACTGAAAGAGTCCAGTATGTCCACCACGTCTTTGAAACTTCCCGATGACCTCAAGCAACGCGCTGTTTCTGCTGCACAGCTTCAAGGTGTGTCCACACATGCGTTCATGGTCAATGCGATCGAGCAGGCAGCCTCAGCGGCGGAGTGTCGGGCGAATTTTATAGCGGATGCGCACGCCGCTCGAAAGCAGATGTGGGATACCGACAAAGGTTATGACTCCGACGAAGTTCACGCGTATATTCAAGCACGCATCACAGGTAAAAAAACAGCGAAGCCAAAGGCAAGATCTTGGCGCGGTTAATCTATTCGCGAATTGCGCTGCTTGACCTTGAAAAGCTGGCCGATTTCCTGTTGGAGATTGATCCATTGGCCGCTGCGGAAACAGTTGAACTGATCGAAGNNACGGTATTGAAGCGTCATCCACTGATAGGTCGTCCAGTCGAATTAAACCTGCGAGAATTGATTATCTCTCGCGGCAAGACTGGTTATGTCGCGTTTTATAGCTTTGAGGCTGACCAGGATGCTGTCCTGATTCTATCAATTCGCCATCAACGCGAGGCGGGGTATGCTGGTGGTTGATTTCATCGAAGCCGTCAGGTGATAGACGCTGCGAGGGACCGCACGCAGCCATGAGCGACCTTCACAGCGCCCAGCTATCT
>PKWO01000331.1 GCA_003132085.1 Oxalobacteraceae bacterium
GGAATGAATCAGGATGCGCTGAAGGCAATTCTTGAGGACGTGCATATCGGCCGCCTGATTGAACCGGATGAGATTGCGGCCATCATTGGGCATTGCGTCGAAAATGGAGCGCTCAATGGCACTACCATCGAAATCACCGGTGGTCTGTGCAATTCCAAGGGGATAGCGGAGTAGCGTAAAGGAGCGGTCAGGCTTGCATGCGGAGCAACATGGCCGCCTGGTCAGTCCGAGATTTATGCGGTCGCGCGATGAAGGAAATCAGCATGCAATGCACTGCGGAAGTACATTACAATAGCTTGCCTACCAACCCATTTTGTCGAGCGAAGTTTTTGCACTGCACCCGTGTCGAGGTGCGCACTAGGAGGGACCATGACAACGTCAACCGGTTATGAATTCGAGCTTGCCATAGAGGGTGCTAATCGTCGCTACTTTATTGCCCCGGTCTACTCAGCGGAAGGGCGTCTTCAGCAGATATCGATTTCTCAGGACGGGCCGCCCGACCAGCCTGGACAGATTATCAATATTGACATGGACCCCGATGCGTTCATGCAAACCGCGATGCCTGGCCCCGAAGTATTGTCTCGCATTGCTATCGAGCAAGCGCGACAGGACAATCTGTTTGGCGTGGCCGGTTGCCACGAAGGACTGTTCCTGGATTTTGCGATCGAGCCTTGGGAAGGTGAATTGACACCGCTCAATAGCTAGGCAATTTAATACCCCCATCAATTGATGCAGCCTGCGCCCGTTCGGGCGCACGGCGCCATCCAAAACCGGTTTCCCCAGGCCGCCGGCTGGCTTCCCGAAGCCCCCCTCATCAGAATTTGCTTCCGACTAGCTCGACCAGTTCGACTAGCTCGATTAGCTTGCGTCGGGCGAAGCGTTGCGCAGGTTGACGGTGATCGGTTCTGAACCCGTAAACTTTGACAGCTTGCTTTATTGGATTGCAAATATGACCATATGTTGCACGTGCAATTTTCGATCGTGCGCCTTTCAACCTGACAATGAGGAATCAACTATGAACACTCAAACGACTATTGATCATGGCAAGATAATGCAAGCGGCCAAAGCGCTGAAAGCCAATCCGCCGAAGGCTGCAGATATAGTGAAAGACCCGAAAGCATTCCTGGCAGCGCAAGGAATAAATATCGGTTCCGACATCGAAGCCGGTATTCGTCTGCGTCTTTTGCTGTCGGCCATGACCTGCCGGTCGAGACAGCCGTCTATCTGACTAATTTGCATATTTTTCGCGAAATTTGGCGACTATTCGGCCCAAAATTTCTGGACGATGTTGATTTTTCCGTTATAATGTGTACACCTAAGTACACAAAAGAATATCATGGAAACCAAGGTTGGCGTAAAAGAGTTCCGGGCAAATCTGCCTTCGTATCTGGAATCTTTGTCTCCTATCGCGATCACTCGACACGGGGAAACGATAGGCTATTACATTCCGGCGCGCGGCGGTCGGAAGCAGGCGGAACTTGATGCACTAAAGGAAGCAGCGGCGACATTGGAATCCATGATGTCTGCATTGCGCATATCCGAAGACGACATCGCCGGTGATTTCAAGGCGCGCCGGGCGGCTGACAAACGATGAGCCGGCAAGCACTGGTACTCGACGCCAACATTCTCATACGTGCCGTGCTTGGCCAGAAAGTATTCAAACTGCTGAATGAATATCACGGCACAACGACGTTTTTTGCGCCTGACGATGCTTTCGCTGATGCCGAGATATATCTCCCGCAAATCTTTGAGAAACGTGGTCTTGATTGGGACGTTGGCGCCGCCGTGCTGCGCCGATTGCCGACCCTAGTCCAATGTATCGAACATGATGTCTATAGCGAATTTGAAACGAAAGCTCGACAACGTATCCGTGATACTCGGGACTGGCCTGTGTTAGCCACGGCTTTGGCGTTGGACTCGCCGGTATGGACCGAGGATCAGGATTTTTTCGGCAGCGGCGTGGCCACATGGACCACCAGTACAGTGTTGATGTATTTGATTGGTGCCGATCAGTAGGGCGTGCCCCGGTCACGAAGATCAGTGGGCAGCCATGCCTTAACGATCGCGCATCCATCCAATGTGATATTCGCGCCGCAATTCCTCCTTAGCAGCAAGCTTCAACTTTGGCTGGTCATCGTTAGCGATGACCCAGGCTGTCTTACTCGCCTCAGTGATAAAATACACTTGACCGGTAACGTTTTTCGGACTCAACAATTAGTTGAAAGTGATTGAGGCGATATACAGAAATCTGTATCGTTAAATGATGAAAACCACTCTCGATATCAACGATTCGTTGCTTGCCGCTGCCAAAGCTTTTGCCGCGCAACAGCGGACCACCCTGACGCAACTAATTGAAGAAGGGCTGAAACTCCGCCTTCGTTCTTCCCATGCGACAACTAATGTGAGCAAACGAAAGATTCCTGTCTTCAAAGGACACGGTGGATTGGTTGCGGGCTTAAATCCAAGCAGCAATAAGGCTATGCTGGAGGCCGCCAGCCGGCTGACGGGCTTGGTCAAGCAGGACGTGTCAAAAATCGAACCGGCAACGGCCAATTAACCTACAATCCCCATATCCTGCATCGAGGAATTTGACCCGGCCAAAGGTGGGGGAATTTGAAGTGGCCAACGGGGTCGCTACGAAACGAGCCGGAAGAGCAACCTGTTGGTGGTTTGTGGATTGTCGAAGCTGAAAGCAAGAATGTAATAGAAGCGCTTATCGAAAGTGACCCATTCTGGGTGAGTGGACTGCGCCGGCAATATGAAATCCTTCATTGGTCAAAAGCGTTTGCCGATCGAAAAGTGCCCGTATGATGTTTCCGGCTTGGCAGGGCCGGACGTAGGCCAGATGAGCCGGAGGAGTTATCCGAACCATGTTAATAAGCGCATAGGTTGGAAGGCGTTTCGCTTTTCCGACCTACGTGCTGGTAGGAGATTCAGGAACGGGGACGCGTCTCCCATTCCGAATACGGTCGGTCCAAATTGCATCGCTGCGCGTTCGCTCTTCCTTCAATTCTTCCTTATCAAGAAGGTCAAGAATCTTCCATGACGGTATGGCGCAAGTCATTCCACTAGCCCCGTAGATAGGATAATCATGGTTTCCAATGACTTTCATTTCTTCTGAAAATTGGCCGAAGTGAACACCGAGTAAGAGCAACATACTGCGCGACAAATCGGTCGCGCCGGTCCTGAATGTATGTTCAAGGTTAGTTCCGGGAGTTCGGTAGACAAAAACCGGAGAGCCGGAATAACCGCCCTTGGAGTGCATATCCAAGCAATAACTATCCTTTAGCCCTTTCCTTGGACCACATTGCTCAACAGGGGATGGCATTGTGCTAATGCAGCCAAATCTAGCAGTCGGCGCATTCATCGGGCCGTAGTCCTTTTCGACAAATCTCCCCAGCATAAAAACATCATCTCCTAATCCAACATTAAATTTATTTTGGTCAAGGAGTACATCTTTCTTATGGATAAGCGCTGTCGGAATAGGCTTGAGCGAATGAATCGAAAAATTTGGACTGAGTTGAATAATAGCCAAATCATCACCATCGGCATCGTAAAGCCAATCTTCAGGCCCATGCTCAAGAATTTCAGTACCACCATCTGTAGTGTTGATTCTTATCACCGAACATCCATCACGCACCGCAACATGCCAATTCGTGACGCCATAAAAATATGTAATATCCGGCACTTGCTCAGACGGGTATGAAATCACAAAACCTGTGCCGCCAAACTTTGCGCTATTTTTCGCATCATCCAAACTTGGATAAAGGAAAAAAATGCTATCCAATACTTCGTCCGCTATTCTAGGCATTCCAATATTTACCGGTCTGAGAAATGGAGTTCCGCAACTCGAATAACATAGAATCGAAGCTTTATAAAACTCCAAATCGTGCGGACCGAATTCGCGTAGAATTTAAAATTTCACTATATCAGACTGAAAGCCGATGTGCACAATTGAAAACATTGAAAAATTCCTTACCAAAGGCAGTAGAATAAAAATCACCAGTCAATCTTTGGACGGCAAGACTGGCGCGATTACATCAACTACGAAAGAAAATCATGGCAGATAGCAGTGTTTCAGTATCAGGGCCGGTGAGCATCGAATCAGACTCAAGGTATCGGGTGGCGTATGATCTCATGAGCAAAATAGCTTACATTGAAAACGTGACGAAAGACCGAAAATATTGGCTCACTCTTTATCATCAGACTTTAAAGGCGACGGAGGTTCATCACAAGTTAGAATCCATTCTGAAAGAGGATTAGCCAATTCCCTAATTCTTTCTGCTGGAACGCCAAGCGAGGAAACTATCTTGGCGCATTCAAATCTTACAAGTTGCTTTGTGGTAAGTGTATTTTCGATGCTCATTTGACTTACTTTCGTGTGGAATTAGGAATAACCACTAGGGCTTTCGATAAATCAGTATTGCATGAATATTCGCCGCGCAAGATATTCAAAGCCTAGTAGACCTGTAGCTTCATCCAGTGCACCAGACCCAACAAAATTATTTGTTTTTCGTTAAGGTAAAAATGTCATTATTTTTGGCATGACCGGACAGCCGAGGCCGAATTGAGACAATCGGCGAATTCAGAACATTGTCGTCGCGGTTTCCGCTACGCCGCGCAACGCAATATCAGCCGCAAATTACGGATACGCTATTTTTGCGGTCAATGCGCCAGAACCTGCTCAACGGCATGAGGCCGCGCAGCAGCGCGCCTCACCCGTTCCTCACTTCGCGGTGATCGTAACCGGCACGGTAGCCTGCGTGCTGAACCCAGCCGAATCGGTCAACGAGATTTTCAGGCTGTAGTTGCCCAGCACCGGGTTGGCCCAGGTGGCCGTGAAGGTCATGCCGGTTACCGAGAACATCATTCCGATCGGCGCGCCGGAGATCGTTACCGATAGTGACGAGACACCGGGGTCCGAGATGCCGATGGTGCCGGTGAGCGGCTTGCCGACCACCCCGGTCATGGCTGCGGCGGTGATGACCGGGCCGGTGGCGGCGGCGCTAATCTTCACGGTGAGCACGCCCTGGCTGCTGAGCCCGGTTTTGGCGTCCTTGGCGGTGATGGTGACGGCGTAGGTGCCGGCCACCGGCGCAGCCCACGTGACGACGCCGGCGCTGCTGATGGTCATGCCGGACGGCGCGCCGCTCAGCGTGGTGGTGACCGGATTGGTGTCGGTGACGGATACGGTAAACGATAGCGCGCTGCCGACCTTGCCGCTGATGCTGGCGGAGCCGACCACCGGCGCCGGCTGCGCGGCGATGATGACGGTATAGATGCCCTTGCCGCTCAGCCCGGTCTTGGCGTCCTTGGCGGTGACGGTGACGGCGTAGGTGCCGATCACGGGCGTAGCCCAGGCGACGGTACCGGTGCTGCCGATGGTCATGCCGGCGGGTGCGCCGCCGAGCGTATAGGTGACCGGGTTGGCGTCGGTGACGGATACGGTAAACGACAGCGCGCTGCCGACCTTGCCGCTGATGTTGCCGGAGCCGACCACCGGCGCCGGCTGCGCGGCAATCGTGATGGTGTAGATGCCTTGGCCGCTCAGCGCGGTCACGGTGTCCTTGGCGGTGACTGTGACGGCGTAGGTGCCGAGCACGGGGGTAGCCCAGGTGACGGCGCCGTTGCTGCCGATGGTCATGCCGGCGGGGGCGCCGCTCAATGTGTAGGTGACCGGGTTGGCGTCGGTGACGGATACGGTAAACGACAGCGCGGTGCCGACTTGCCCGCTGATGCCGGCGGAAGTGACCACCGGTGCGGTGGCGATGGCAGTGACGCCTGACAACGTGCTCAGAAGGCTGGCGACGTTGGGCGTGCCCAGACCGGTCAGTTGGTCGTAACCGACCTTGGCCGAGCAGGTGGCGCAGCTACCGTCCGAACCTTTGGTGATGTCGGCAAACGCGCTGGCGTAGGTGCCTGGTACGGCGCCAATCTGGCCATACAATACCGCGTGCGGCGCGCCCAGCGCGGGCTTGGCGGCCAGCGCGCGCGTGGCATTGGCCACAGCGACTATCCCGGCCCATTGCGGGGTGGAAAGGCTGGTGCCGCCTACGCTCGCCCAACTTACCGTGGAACTGCCCTGCGGGATGATCGCCACATACTGGCCGCTGGACGGATCGCCGTTAAACGCAACGTCGGCCACGGTGCGGTGCGCCACCGTCCCCATGCCGGGCACCGCGCTGTTCTGGTAGCTGGGCGTCGGCGTGTAGGCGCTGGTGCCACCGCCGGTGCCGGACCAGCTCACTTCCGAACGCGTGCCAGTGCCCGAGTAGGTCAAGGTGGTGCTGCCCACGGCCACTACTTTGGGCGAAACGGCGGGCCACTGCACCGAGGCGCCGGAGTCGCCGGTGGCGGCGAAGTAGCTCATGTTGGCGCCGGCGAAGGCCGCATCCACCGAGGCCGTATAGTTGCCCTCCGGCGCGCCGAAGCTCATCGACACGACGCCGGGGCCCATCGAATTGGCCAGATTAACCGCGCCCAGGAAGCTGTTGAGCGAGGCGTCCGGCGCTTCGATCAGGATCACGCGCGCCAGCGGCGCGGTCGCATGCGACCACTGCACGTCCAGCGCAATCTCGGTGGCCCAGCCGGCGTCATAGGCCGGGGCGGCGCTGCTCAGCGTGCCGCCGGCAGTGTTGTAGACGACCGAGAACTCGCAGCCGCTGCCAGACGCGGCGGCCAGCGGCAGCGTGGCGTTGGTGGCGATGGTTTTTGTGGCGCATGTCGGCAGCCCGAATTTCTGGTTGAAAGCGGCCAGTTCGGCTGCGATATTCGGGGCGTTCATCGCGTCGACGATGTAGATCGTTTGTCCGGCGCCCAGTTGGGCGGACTGCGCTGCGGTGAGCGCGGCGCCGGCCGCTGGCAGCGAAGGCAAGCCGTACGCGGCGCGGATTTGCGCCGGCGAATAGGTCGAGACCACGCTGCCGGCGCTTGCCTTCGGGGCCGCCGAGCCATCGGCCGTCAGGCCCTGGGCTTTGATGGCCTGCGTGCGCCGGGCTTCCAGTGCTTGCACGGTCAGGCGGCGCGTGGACATGCCGGCGAACTCGGCGGGCACCGCCTGCGTGCGCGGGGCCATGCGGGCGGTGGTGGCGTTGTCGACGGCGTCGGCGTCGTCCGGCTCATTCAGAAGCACCGGGGCGAGGTGGAACGCCGGTTGCGCAAGCTGTTGGGCAACCGCGTCCGGCAGGGTTGCCGTGTCCATTTGCAGGGTGGTGGCGCCGCTGGCTAGCTGTGCGGTCATCGCTGTCATTTGTGGGCTGCTGCCGCTGTTGCCGGATTGGCTATCCACGCCGCCGCCGCAAGCGCTCAGCAGCATGGCTGCGGATACGGCCAGCAACCCCCCAATATCGATATATCGGGTCGGATTGAATTCAGTGGGTATTTTTTTCATGGCCTCAGCGCTCCAGAATGGGCGAGGGCCATGTTCAGACAACACTCATTTGCTTTGCGGCACACGCAAGCTTGACGAGATGTTGGCAACCCCGCTGCCGTGGCGCTTTCGCGCGGTAGGCCGGTGGCTTTGCGTCCCCGTCTTTCGACGGGTTTGCCCTCGGTGCTTCACGTACGAACCCCCGCATCAGGCGGGGCCATACAACTGGCACTATATATGGAAACGGGCGAAAAGAACAGCCTGAGAGCAACATATCGGGCAGAACTAGATCATGCGAAGCAGCGTCAGAGAGTCGCCAACAACTTAATTCCAATCAAGAACATTGCCGAAAGTTGTTCCATTTTCAGCCGTTAGTGATATAGTTGTCTCATCGCAATGCCATTGGCAAAATTTTTGCATTGCTCAGGACCCCAAACCAATGCGCACCTGAGAAAATGTGAGGAACGTTGTTGATCATCGGCCGCCCTCTCATGCGGTCACTCTGCAGTCCACCGGCCCAATCCCGCCGATATTAGCTCTCAATGTGAAGTATTGAATTGCAATGTGCGGCGCAAACGTGCATTTTTGCGCGTTCGTTTTGCGTAGCAGACAAGAGAATTGTCATGCCTCTCAGATAATAAATCTCTGGCGACAGAACGCAGGATGACCGCCCGGTGTCGCGCTGTGCAGCCGACGATGTTGACCTACGCGTAACAATAGCCGAGTGCGCATCAACCAGTCATCGCGAGCGTGCATCGGCGCTTGGCGCGACGTATCGCTTCTGACTCAATTAATATGTTTAAGGAAACACTGATGACATCATTTTTTTCTCCCGCCGTGATCCTGATGAGGCGTCTGCGGTTCAGTCTTAAATTCACGCTCTCGGGACTGGTGTTATTTGCCTTGCTCCTGTATATGGGCTTTCTGCAGGTTAACGCGCTGCATCACCGTGTGCGATCGCTGGAATCCGAGCGCGCCGCCGTGTCTTTGATGGCGCATTTGGTCGAGTGGAATAAGGTGCTGATCGAAAGCCGCCGCATTGCAATCTCTGCGGCACCGGGCGACGAGGCCGTGCGCCAGCGCTTCAAGCAACAGGCGGCGGTGGTGGAGCACAAGCTCGTCGAAATCGAAGGCGAGGTCGAGCGCGTCAAACCCTTCTTTGACATGAGCAAGGAAGTCAAGGGCCTGCGCGACGGCTGGCAGGAGCTGCAAAAGAAAGTGGATGCGCTGCCGGTGGACCGTGATTTTGCGCAAAAGGCGTTCGCCGCGCATGCTCCCGAGTACGGACGCCTGTATGCGTTCATGCGCGACATGGGCGACAGTTCAGGCATGGCGCTCGAATCCGATCTGGACCTATTCTACCTGGGCTACCCGCTGGCCAACAACACGCCGAGCACCGCAGGCATCGCGGTACGCATCGCGGCCTACACTACCTTGAACATCGCGCGCGGGACGATTGCGCCGAGCGACAAGGTGTTCTATGAAGTGACCGATGCGCGGCTCAGCGACACGTTCGGCAATGTCGAGAACCTGCTGGCGCATTCAATGAAGGCTAACCCCGACGTTGAAACGCAGTTGAGCAAGAACTTCGCCGAGCTCAAGACTAGCTCCAAGGAGTATCTAACCTTCATCCGCAAGAATTTCACCGACAGCGATGCGATAACGCTGACCCAGGAACAGGCGGCGCAAGCGGCCAAGCCGACCATCGATGCGGCCTGGGCGCTGGTGGAGCAGAATCGCGTGGTGCTGGGCGAACTGCTGGCGCAGCGTTCGGCTTCCGCTGCCCTTAAACGCAATCTGATTGCGGCCTCGCTCGCGCTCGGTATTTTGGTATCGCTCTATCTGTATGTAGGAATGTACCTGGGCATTATGGAAGGGATGCGGCACGCCGGCCGCGCGGTCAGTGCGATTGCGGCCGGTGAACTGGGGAAAGTGCAGTCGGTTGGCAGTAACGATGAATTCGCGGATCTGATGGACGGCCTCAAGCGCGCGGATCTGGCGCTCATCGCGATGGTCGGCGCGGTGCGCCAGAATGCCGACAGCGTAGCCACCGCCAGCGCCGAGATTGCCCAGGGCAACCTCGATCTCAGCGCCCGCACCGAGCAGCAAGCCGGTGCGCTCGAAGAAACGGCGGCTTCCGCCGAAGAACTCGGCTCTACCGTCAAGCAAAATGCCGATAGCGCCAAACAAGCCAACCAGTTGGCGATCAATGCTTCCACGGTTGCGGTCAAGGGCGGTGAAGTGGTGGCCCAAGTGGTGGTTACCATGAAAGGCATCAACGACTCGTCGAAGAAGATCAGCGACATCATCAGCGTCATCGACGGCATCGCGTTCCAGACCAACATCCTGGCCCTGAACGCTGCGGTTGAAGCGGCGCGGGCCGGCGAACAAGGCCGCGGCTTCGCGGTAGTGGCGTCCGAGGTCAGGAGTCTGGCTGGACGCAGCGCGCAAGCGGCCAAAGAAATCAAGGCCCTCATCAACGACAGCGTCGAGCGGGTCGAGCAAGGTACGACACTGGTGGATCAGGCCGGCGGCACGATGGCCGAAGTGGTGAACAGCATCCGGCGGGTTACCGATATCATGAGCGAGATCAGCGCAGCCAGTTCCGAGCAGAGCTCAGGCGTGGCGCAAGTCGGCGAGGCCATCACGCAGATGGACCACGCCACGCAGCAGAATGCCGCGTTGGTCGAGGAGATGGCTGCAGCCGCTTCCAGCCTCAAATCGCAAGCACAGGAACTGGTGCAGACGGTCGCGGCGTTCAAGCTGTCATAAGTGCACGACGCCGGGAATGCGGCTTTTTCGTGTCGATTTTGATAACGGGTTTCCTGGCGTTGACAGTGGCGTTGGAACGTAAGGTTTGACCGCCGGACATCAGCTTGAATGCGCCCACCAATTGAGATAAATGGCTCGCCTGTTCTTTCATGGTGGTAGCGGCGGCGGCGGCCTGCTCGACCAGCGCTGCATTATGCTGGGTTATTTCATCCATTTGCATGATGGCCTGATTGACCTGTTCTATCCCGGCGCTTTGCTCTCGGCTGGAGGTGGAGATTTCGCCCATGATTGACGTCGCCCGTTTGACTGAATCGACAATTTCATTCATCGTCTTGCCGGCGTCGTCCACCAGCTTGCCGCCGACTTCGACCTTCTCAACCGAATTTCCAATCAGCGTCTTGATTTCTTTGGCTGCGCTCGCGCTGCGTTGCGCCAAATTGCGCACTTCGGCAGCCACCACCGCAAAGCCGCGGCCTTGCTCGCCAGCGCGGGCGGCCTCGACCGCCGCATTCAAGGCCAGGATATTGGT
>PKWO01000009.1 GCA_003132085.1 Oxalobacteraceae bacterium
CTTCGTAGTCGATCCAGTCCTCGAAATCCTGCGCCGAAAACGGCGAGGCGGTAGGCACGCCGGTCGAGCCGCTGGAGGCGGAGATGTACACGATGTCGCGCTCGGGCACGGCAACCAGATCGCCGAACGGCGGCACCGCTTGCTGCCGTTCGCGCAGCACCTGTTTGTCGATGAACGGGAAGCGGCGGATGTCGTCCAGCGCAGTGACCTGATCGGGATGCACGCCGGCGGCGTCGAAGCTGGCGCGGTAATAGGGCGAATTGGCATAGGCATGCTGCAGGTGCCGTTGCAGCAGGCCGAGCTTCTGCCGGTCCCAGTCGGCGCGCGATTGGGTTTCCAGCGCGGCGTCCCAGTAACGCGCGTCGCTGGCGGGAATCGGGTGAATTGAGGTCGTCATGCCGGCTTTCTAGGGTGATGGGTCAGGCGTCTTTCTTGTCCGAACGGCGGGCCAGCCAATCGCCCAGCATTTGCACGATCTGCACCAGCACCACCAGGGCCACTACCGTGACGACCATCACGTCGGTCTGGTAACGGTAATAGCCGAAGCGGATGGCCAGATCGCCGACGCCGCCGCCGCCGACGATGCCGGCCATGGCCGAGAAGCCGATCAGGCTGATCAAGGTAACCGTAAAGCCGCGCAGGAAGCCGGGCAATGCTTCGGGGAAGAGCACGGTGGCGATAATGCGCAGCGGGCTGGCGCCGAAGGCCTGGGCCGCTTCGATGATGCCGGGGTCGACCTCGCACAGCGATGCCTCAACCAGCCGGGCGTAAAAGACAATCGCCGCCACCGACAGCGGCACCGAAGCCGCCGTCGGGCCGATGGTGGTGCCGAGCACCCATTGGGTCAGCGGCAACAGCAATACCAGCAGAATGACGAAGGGCACCGAGCGCACCAGATTGACCAGGAAATTGCCGGCGATATTGGCGAAGCGGTTGGCCCAGAACAGCTTGCGGCTGGTGACGTGCAGCACGAAGCCCAGCGGCAAGCCGCCGAGGATGGACAGCACGCTGGCGATGCCGACCATCAGGAAGGTTTCGCCGAATGCATTGACCAGATCGGTACTGAGAGACGACCAATCAATGGGCATGGAGCACCTCCACATGCGTTGCGTTATCGCGGATGAATTGCACGGCAGCGTCGATGCGCGCGGCCGTTTGCGCGGCGTGCGGCGCGGCAAACTCAAGCGGCACCGCGGCGTTGGCCGGGAATTCGGCGAGCCGCACCACCAGCAAACCGACCGCGCGGTTGCCGATGTATTCGATTTTGCCGTGCAGGATATTGACGGACACGCCGTAGCGGATCGTTGTGGCCGACAACACCGAATCCTCGGCCTTGTCGCCGAGGAAGAGTACTTTCAACACAGTGCCGGGAATGTTGTTGATCAGGTGATCCGGAATGTCGAGGTTGAAAGTGCGCGCGACCAGATCCCGGGTANNCCCGGGTAAAGTCCTGCTGCGGCTTGGCGAAAATATCGAAAGCCTCGCCCTGCTCCACCACCTTGCCGCCCGCCATCACTGCGACGCGGTTGCAGATCTGCTTGATCACATTCATTTCATGCGAGATGAGAACGATGGTGATGCCCAGCCGCAGGTTGACCTCCTTCAACAGATCGAGAATCGCCGCCGATGTTTCCAGGTCCAGCGCCGAGGTAGGCTCGTCGCAGAGCAGCACGGCGGGATGGTTGGCCACCGCGCGGGCAATGCCTACGCGCTGCTTCTGGCCGCCGGAGAGCTGCGAAGGATAAGCCAGGGCCTTGTCCTCCAGCCCTACCAGGCGCAAGATTTCCGGTACCCGCCGGTTGATCTCTTGCTCGCTCTGGCCGGCTATGCGCAACGCAAAGGCCGCATTGTCAAACACCGTGCGGGTATGCATCAGGTTGAAATGCTGGAAGATCATGCCGATCTTTTGCCGCGCCTGACGCAACGCGCCGCCTCTGAGATGCGTGATTTCCTCGCCGTCGACCGCCACCCTGCCCGCGTTCGGGCGTTCGAGCAGATTGATCGTGCGCAGCAGCGTGCTCTTGCCGGCGCCGCTTGCGCCGACGATGCCGAACACCTCGCCGCGCCTGACATGCAGCGAAACCTGATCGACCGCCTTGATCACGTTTGCCTCTTTGCCGCTCCGCTCGAAATCGACGGAAACACTCTCTAGTTTAATCATCTTGCCTGGTTGAATGTCGGAATGGCGCCGGGATGGAGGCGTTCGGCGCCCTCAAGAACGGCGGACCGGGTGCCGGGACCCGATCCGCAATACCTTGTGCGGTTTATTACTTGGCCGCCTTGTCGGTCTTTGCACCGCTGCTTGCTTTGGCTTTGGCGGCTTTTTCCTTCAACCAGTCCGGTTTCTGGAATTCCTTGAAGATGTGCTTGGGATCATCGACCGCTGCCAGGAACTCCGGCGATTCGATCACTTGCTTGATGTCCTGAGCGAAAGGCTTCTCGAGGTCTGCGGTTTTTACCGCAACCAGGTTCTTGATGTTCTCGTCGAGCACTTCGAGCTTGAGTGCGCTCGCCAGATTGAGGCCGGCCGCAATGGCGAAGTTGCCATTGACCACCGAGGCCGTGGCGCTGTCGAGCGTGCGCGGCAATTGCGCCGCTTCCAACGGCTTGAATTGCAGGCCCAGCGGGTTCTGTTCGATATCCCTTTCAGATGCCTGCACCGGGTCGATATCCTTCTTGAAGGTCAGCAAACCGAGCTTGGCGAGAAAGCGCAGCGCGCGCGCCAAATTGGTGGGGTCATTGGCGACGGTAACGATGTCGCCCTTCTTCAGTTGGTCGAGCGACTTGATCTTGTGCGAGTAGATGCCCAGGCCGGCGGTCGGCACATTGATCAGCGGCGACAGCTTCAGCCCCTTGTCGGCGGAGAACTTTTCCAGATACAAACGGTGCTGGAACAAGTTGGCGTCGATGCTGTTGTTGGCGAGCGCCAGATTGGGTTGGACGTAGTCGCTGAACTCTTTGACCACTACTTTATAACCTTTTTTCTCCAGGCCAGGCTGGATAGCCACCTTGATCAGGTCGCCGTAGGGGCCGGGCGCAACACCGAAAACGATGGTCTTGGGCGTTATCTGCGCCGACGCAGAGCCGATGGCAAGACCTAGTGAGAGCAATGCAAGCGCGCGGGCAGCCGGGCCGATCAGGGTTTTGAAATTCATCGCATGGTTTCCGGGGAGTAAATAGTTCCAATGGTAATTGCCATGGCGGTTTCGGCAAAAGAATATAAAGCTATATGCATATCCCACTGTCAGCCGGCCCGGCGCGCAATGTGAATTTGTTCGGCCGGCGCAAAAAACCCGTCATGAACGCATTCGATCCGTTCAATATTGCTTTGCCAACTTTTATGTGGCAGCATGCTTCCATGCCATTTGCGCCGCAGTGACCCTCACTGCCGCCATCGACGCTGTGACTCACGACAATTCAACTATGTTCACTTGATGAAAATTCTCCAGCCCGATGTATACATAGCGGGCTAACCTCATTCGACGCCGGCATGCATGCATGCCGGTCAAATGACACGTCGAATGCCTGTTTTTTGAAATTCTGTCGGTCTGCAAGGAGCAATGAATATGAATCCCATCACTTCCTTTCTGGTTATGGTTTGCGTTCTGGCCGGCCTCGGCCTCGGCAACTGGGTGCATCCCTATCTGGCGCTGCCGTTATTCGGTGCCGCGCTCATTATTGGGCTGTCGCTCAAGATGGCCAACGCATGGCAAA